>CASEIX010000040.1 GCA_949288095.1 uncultured Eubacteriales bacterium | reverse complement strand
TTGGGTAGTTTATTTTTTGGACATTTTGCACAACTCCATATTTCCTCGTGTCGACCAAAAGTCCAAAAAACAAACGTCCCCAATTGTCCCAAATGAAACGATTATATAGATATAAAGCGAGAAAAGATTCATTGAAAGAAGAAATGAAAAATAAGGAGAAAAGAAATGAATGAAAACAAACTAGCTAAACTATTATTTGCGATAGTTATTGTATGTGCGGTTATTCTCACAATTATCAATTTAAAATTATTAGATATTTTATTTATAATAAATGGATGTGAAAGGATTAGTAATAATATAGCAATTGTCTTTTCAATATTTGTATTATCATATTCCATTGTTTTGTACATCATACCATTTCTAGAAAATATTCTGGAATACATTTTTATAAAAACGAATGAAACAAATACTCAACACTTGGAAATGAAATATTATAGAGAGTTAATAGAAAAATATTCAATAGGAACGTTAGTAAAATGTTATGGTAAAAAAGTTGATAGCAAAGATCAATTAGTTAGTACTTTACTGAGACTAATCATGATTAAAAAGATAAAATTAGATCACGAAAAAATAGAAATTATAGATGAAGAAGGACTATCTCCTTCAGAGTTTATGTTTGTAAAGAGTTGTAAAGAATGTTGTGTCTATACAAAAAGAAATTTAAAAAAACAAATAGAGACAGATAATACAAATGATGCAATACAAACCGAATTATTTTGTAAAAATGGAGCAAATACTACCAATATTGAAAAAGATCCATTAATGTTAGGTATTATTTTATGGATTTTGAATTTTTTTACTATTATCCTATCTGTACTTATGTATAAAACAGATATGTGGATTATACTCGTGATACCTTTCATAAGCCATTTTTTAGTAATTCTAAGCTTGTCAATATACCAACACAAAATATTTATATATAAAACAGAACAAGGAATAGAAATTCAACGTAAATTAATGCGGATTAAAAAATTTTCTAAAAGATTATAGTAATATTCAAAATAGAGATATAAAGGAAATTCAGTTATGGGATGATTACATGATATATGCCATTCTTTTTAATTTAAAAGGAAAAATTAACAGAGAAGCATATCAAGTATATAAAAAATATATTGAAAAGTTGATACAATAACTTGGGATAAAGGAAAAGCGAATTTTATAGAAAGTTTAACATGAAAATCTTTTAACCAGAAACATCCCAATTGGACAAACAAAAAAAGGAGGAAGTTAAAATTGGAGGAAGACAGAATTATTAATCCAGAATTAGAGAATAGTACAGAAGAAAGAATGGAAAATTCATTAAGACCCAAAACATTAGACGAGTATATAGGACAAGATAAAATTAAAGAAAATATGAAAATTTATATAGAAGCAGCTAAAAAAAGAGGAGAGCCATTAGACCATGTTTTATTATATGGACCTCCAGGACTTGGAAAAACAACATTATCTAATATTATATCGAATGAGATGAATTCCAATATAAAAATCACATCAGGTCCGGCGATTGAAAAACCAGGAGATTTAGCGGCACTTCTTACAAATCTTTCAGAATTTGATGTATTGTTTATAGATGAAATTCATAGACTTAGCAAAAGTGTAGAAGAAATCTTATACCCTGCACTAGAGGACTATACATTAGATATTATTATTGGAAAAGGACCAAGTGCAAGATCGATCAGGCTGGATTTACCGAAATTTACATTAATTGGGGCAACTACAAAAGCAGGATCATTAACGACCCCATTAAGAGATAGATTTGGAATTGTTCATAGACTAGAGTTATATTCTGTAAAAGACTTAACAAAAATTGTAAAACGTTCTGCAGGAATCTTAAATGTAGAAATAGAGGAGGAAGCAGCAACAGAAATTGCTAGAAGATCAAGAGGAACGCCTAGAATAGCAAACCGATTATTAAAAAGAGTTAGAGACTATGCAGCTGTATTAGGTGATGGAAATATTACTTTAAAAATTACAAAACATGCACTAAATAAACTAGAAATTGATGAATTAGGTTTGGATGACATTGACAGAAAAATATTAGATACCATGATTGTACAATATGCAGGAAGACCAGTAGGAATTGAAGCACTAGCTGCGACAGTGGGGGAAGAAGTAGATACCATCGAAGATGTCTATGAACCATATTTAATACAAATTGGATTTATTGCGAGAACATTAAGAGGAAGAGTAGTTTTACCACCAGCATATAAACATTTAGGGTATCCATATCAAGAAAGTATCTAAAAGATATCAAAAAATATAGTAAAGTAAAGGAAGTTGAAAAATGAAATTATTATTACATACTTGTTGTGCACCATGTAGTGTATATTGTATCGATTCACTAAGAAAAGAAGAAATTGAACCAACAGTATATTGGTTTAATCCTAATATCCATCCATATATGGAATATAAAGCCAGAAGAGATTGCTTAAAATAATATACAAAGAGTATCGATGTGGAAGCAATATTTGAAGAGAATTATGGACTAGATGAATTTTGCAAACATGTCATTGGAGATTTACAAAATCGATGTAAACAATATTGCTACCCAGTGAGATTAGAGCAAACAGCAAAATATGCAAAGGAAAATGGTTATACCCATTTTTCTACTACTTTATTAGTTAGTCCATATCAAAATCATGAGGCATTAATAGAAGTTGCAGAACAAATGGCCCAAAAATATGGAGTAGAATTTTTGTATCGTGATTTTCGAGTAGGTTTTAGAGAAGGACAAGCAAAAGCAAGAGAATTAGGACTATATATGCAAAAATATTGCGGATGTATTTTCTCTGAAGAGGATAGATATCAAAAAAAGATTGAAAAAGATAAAACAAGGGCAAATGAAACACAACAATTTTAGAAAAGATTGGAGTTGAAGATATATGCCTAATGAAGATAAGGAAAAAATTAAAATTGTAAGGAAAAGTAATAAGTGGCTTATTATACTTTTAATAATTGTTATCGTCATTTTATGCTTAATGATAGCTAAATTCATTTATGAAGAAAAACAAGAAGATATCTTAAAAGACAGAAAATATTATTCTTTAGTAGATACAAATTTTTATTTGCAAGATGGAAAATTGTTTATTTTAGATAGTAATGATAATCCTATTCAAGTTCCAGGTGATTTTTCTCAAATGACGATATCAGATTATGATGATGAGAATCATCAAGAAAATACAAAGTTTGGAAATGTATATTTTTATTATTATTTAGATGATAAAATTTATTTAGTTATGTCAGATAGTGTGAGTTCTGGGGAGTGGGTTACTAAAGAATTAACCCATGGATCTATTGGTATTCCTAGCAATTCTAAAATTAAATATATGAGAATTAATGGAAATTATGGATACATTTTTTATATTGCGCCTGACGGAACTGGAAAGATATTAAAGTCGACAACAGAAGGAAACTATTGGAGTGAAATAGAAACAGATTTTACATTAAATGATAATTGCACATTAAAATTTTTGAATGAATTTGGAATGACAGTAGATGGATTTTTAACTGTTCCAAGTGAAGATGGAGAAAAGTGTGATTTATATAGAGTGGATGATACAACTGAAGAAACTCTTGAAAAAATAGATTTAACAGAACTAACCAATGATACAGATATGGATTATTATAGCATGCCAACATATTTTGACGAATTAAGAATGACACTGGCTATGGATGTAAGAGCAAATGTAAATGATACGAATTTCATGAAATTCATATCTTCAGATGATGGTAAAACGTGGAAAACAGAAGAAGCATATAGAGAGCAAAAAAGACAAGAAGAAGAACAAAATGATGCAAGTATTGTAAGATATAATGAAATGGCAGAAAATCTTGATGAAAGTGTATATTTAACGGATTTTGAGAACTACAATATTGATTCAAATGAAGTAAAAATATCAGAAGAAAGAGCAAAAGAAATTGCAGAAATAGGATTTCAAGAATCTGCTGCAAGAATTGCTGGAGAGGGAATAGACGATACAGAGAGTGAATATATAGAAATAAGAGAAGTTAGTCCTAATAATTATTTTACACGCAAATATAGTGAAGCAACTGAGGTATATACGAATATAAAACGTAAGGCATATGTGGTAACAAAAGAAAATAATATGGGAAATGGTGTTATGATATATGTGGATGTAACAACAGGACTAATAATAGGGGGAGCAGCTTTTGGAGATTAATTGAACGGTATAGATTGATTAAAGATAAGAGAGGATAGTATGTGTAACGTAATTATAATAGGAGCAGGACCAGCAGGTTTAACTGCTGCGTATGAATTATCAAAAGATAAACAATATAATGTGATTGTATTAGAAGAGTTTGAAGATGTCGGAGGAATATCTAGAACCATCAAATATAAACAAAATAGAATGGACATTGGAGGGCATAGATTTTTTTCAAAAGATGAAACGATTATGAATTTCTGGAAAGAAATTATGCCTTTACAAGGAGAAAAGGCAATTGACGATAAAGTTTTAGGAAGAACAGCAGAACTAGTAAAAGATGGACCGGATCCGGAAAAAGAAGATAATGTTATGTTGATAAGACATAGGATTTCAAGAATATATTATGCAAGAAAATTTTTTGATTACCCAATAGAAATTAAATTAGAGACTTTTAAAAATATGGGATTGAAAAAAACACTACAGGCAGGATGTAGTTATTTAAAAAGTAGTATTTTTAAAAGAAAAGAAGAATCATTAGAAGATTTTTATATTAATCGATTTGGAAAAGTATTATATCAAATGTTTTTTGAGAAATATACAGAAAAAGTATGGGGAAGGCATCCAAGTCAAATTTCACCAGACTGGGGAAAACAACGTGCTAAAGGACTTTCTATAGCAACCATTTTAAAAGATATGCTATATAAAGTTTTAAAAATAAAAAATAATAAAAATGCAGAAACATCTTTAATAGAACGATTTTGGTATCCTAAATATGGTCCAGGTCAATTATGGGAAAGACTTGCTGAGATTTCAGAACAAAATGGTGTAACGATAAAACGAGGATATAAGGTACAAAAAATTATAAAGGAAAATGGAAAAATAAAATCAGCAGTATGTTTACATAATGGGAATGAAGAAGAATTTATAGGAGACATATTTATATCTTCTATGCCTTTAAAAGATTTAGTAGAAAATATAGAAAAAGAAAAAGTACCGGAGGAGATATTAGACATAGCAAGTTATTTACCATATAGAGATTTCATAACCATAGGAATTTTGGTAGATAAATTGAAGATAAAAAATGAGACTACTATAAAAACATTAGGAAATATTGTACCAGATTGTTGGATATATGTTCAAGAACCTGATGTAAAGGTAGGAAGAATACAGATTTTTAATAACTGGTCACCATATTTAGTAGAAAAACCAGAAAAAACAGTATGGATGGGATTAGAATATTTTTGTAATGAAAATGATGAATTATGGAATATGTCGGAACAAGAATTTAAAAATATGGCAATAGAAGAATTGAAAAAAATAGAAATCTTAGACAATACAGTGAATATAGAAGATGCCCATATGGAAAAAATAAAAAAAGCATATCCTGCCTATTTTGATACATACGCAAACATAGATGAATTGATAAAATATTTAAATGGAATAGAGAATTTATATTGTATTGGAAGAAATGGTCAGCATCGATATAATAATATGGACCATGCCATGTTAACAGCAATAGAAGCCGTTAAAGATATAAAAGAAGATAGAAAAGATAAATCAAATATTTGGAAAGTGAATACAGAAAAAGAATACCATGAGGTAAAAAAATAGAAAGGGTATTATCATATGTTAATTATACTAATTTGCATTATCATAATGGGATGTGTATTATATAAGGTAAATATATTTAGAGAACCATATACAGGAAAACCTTCTCAAGAAATAATCATCATTAGTTTGATATTTTTATTCATTATTTTATTGGCAATAAAACCAAATTTTATATCAGATTATTTAGGAGAGGAAAATGATATTTATAATAAATATTTAGTAGATGCGATATTAGAAGGAAAAGTAAGTATAGACATAGAACCAGCAGAAGAATTAAAAAATTTAGAAAATCCATATGATCCAAACCAAAGAGTAGGGGTAGAGCATTCTTTTGATACAGCATATTATAATGGACAATATTATGTGTATTTCGGAATTGTTCCAGCAATACTTATATTTGTACCATTTAAATTGATAACAGGATTGTATTTGCCAACAAATGTAGGAACTTTTTTATTTGTGTGTTTATCAATGGTAGCAGGCACAATTCTCATTATACAAATTTATAAACGATGGTTTAAAAAAATCCCATTTAACCTATTATTCTTGTTTATCATAGCAGGATTAATTTCTGGACTATATGTATGGAATACTTGGAGAATGTGGGCATATGAACTAGCCATAATGTCAGGGTACTTTTTTGTTCAATTAGGACTTGTCTGTATGTTTAAGGCAACAAATGATAAAGAAAAAGTTAATCTGAAATATTTATTTTTTGCGTGTTTGTCTATGGCATTAGCAGTTGGATGTAGACCAACATTAGTATTGGCATCAGTTTTATTATTACCATTTTTATATAAAATAGTAAAACAAGCTTATAAAGATAAGTTTTTAAAAAAGACATTACTTTTTATCATTGTGCCATATATGATTGTAGCCATTCCACTAATGATATATAATTATGCGAGATTCGGAAGTGTTTTTGAATTTGGGGCAAAATACCAATTGACGATAGTTGATGTTACCAATTTGTCAGAAAGATATAAGGATATACCAAAGGGGATGTACCAGTATTTATTAGAACCACCACATTTGAAGGAAGAATATCCATACATATACACAGATTATAGTACAGAAGGACATACAGCAAATTATTGTAGTGGGGGAATTGTTGGTGGAATTTTATTTTTTAACTTAACAATTATCAGTTGTGTTTTTTGGTATAAGTATTATAAAAAAGTAAAAGATCCTATTTTAAAAGGAATGATGATTACATTACCATTTGTTGGTATCATAATGTGTATGTTGGATGTATATATGGGAGGGACAATACAACGATATGCAGTTGATTTCTTTTGGATGTTTTCTATAATAGCCATGATTATTTGGTATTTAATGTATGAAAATGCCAAAAAAGAAAGCACCAAAAAAGTTATTTTAATAACAGTTCTTATATTGATAGGAATTAGTGTCTTAATTAATTTTATTGGAACATTCTTAAATGCAGAAACAAATTTTTTAGAAAAGTTTCTTCCAGAAGTATTTCATTTTTTTGAATTCTAGAAAGAGCATTTAATATAACCGAAAAAGAAAATAAAAAGAAATTTAAAGGAAACTTCAAAAATATAGGAGAAAAGCATGAAAGAAAAAGTAATAGGATTTATAAATTCAAAAAAAGTTATAATGGTAGTTTTTATATTAGCCTCTATTTTATTTGCTATACCATCTATTCAGTATTTATTAGAAAATAAAACAATAGTAAATTTTAGCGAATATTTTAAATTTTGTTTAGATGATAGTAATCCAGTTGAACAAACAATAATATATTTGATAATTTTAACTGTACTAACAATATTTTATTTTTTTATTGTAAAAAATAGAGATAATTTATTTAAAAGTAATAAACAGATGTATATGTATATAGCAATTGTTTCACTAATATTTGTCATAGTTGTGCCATTTTTAAGTTCAGATGTATTTTATTATTTAGGAGTAGGAAGATTAGATAGTGCATATGGACAAAATCCATATTATGTAACAATTAAAGATTTTGTAGAAAGTGGATATAATAGCCAATATTTAGAACAAGATACAGTATTAGCAAAAGGATATGAAAATGACTGGGGAAATACAACAGTTGTATATGGACCTATTTGGACATTGATTTGTAAGCTTGTAGCAGGAATTTCCTTTGGAGATATCGACATTGCCTTACTGTTATTTAAATTATTAAATATGGTAATTCATTTAGTAAACTGTTATCTTATTTATAAATTAACAGGAAAAAAACTATTTGTATTGTTATATGGATTAAATCCATATATGTTTATAGAAGGTATCGCGAATGTACATAATGATATATATGTTGTGACATGCATATTAGCATCTTTGTATTTCTTATTAAAAAAGAAGAATATCCTTGTTAGTATTGTGTTTTTGGCATTGGCAACTGCCATAAAATATTTTGCAATTTTACTATTACCATTTATGATTATTTATTATTTTAGAGATAAAAAGCCTTGGGAAAGATTGAAGAAATGCTTTTTATATGGTATGCTATTTATATTTATAGTAGCAATTACTTATTTATTATATATCCAAGACATACAGGTATTAAGTGGAATCATGACACAACAACAGAAATTTACCAAAAACTTTTATATTATACTAATGGAATATTTTGATATACCAAATTTGGTTTCTAATGTAAACATGATATTACTTATTTCATTTATCATTATCTATTTCTTTACCTGTTTGACACTGTTGTATAAAAAACAGATAAAATTTAGAGAAGAAATAAGAAAAGCAGAATATTTTTTAATAGCATTTCTATTTTTATTAATTACCAATTTTCAACCATGGTATATTATGTGGATATTTCCATTAATGATGTGGCAAAAGAAAAGGGTGATACAGTTTGTTGTCCAAATTGCATTAATCAGTCAATTTGCCAATAGTGTTTTCTTAACCAATGGAGAAGGTTGGAGAAATGGAACACCATTTACATTTTTCATGCTGTTGGGAATTTGTGTGTGTTTGAATTTAAGAAACATGTTTCCAAAGTCAATAAAACCCAAAATTGTAAATTCTTAAATTTAGAAAAATGTCGCATAGACAAAGATTTTGATGCGACAAAAGAATAGGAGTTTTTAATGATTTTAGTAGGAATAACAGGAAAATCTGGAAGTGGAAAATCATATTTTGCCCAAAAGCTAGCAGAAAGCATAGAAAAAAGCAGTGTCATTTCTATTGATCATATTTTTTCTGGATTGATGAACAATGGACAAGTTATAGATAGAATTGTAAAAGAATATGGACAAAGCATATTAAAAAATGGAGAAATTGATTTAGATATTATATTAAATAATAAAGAAATATTTTCAAAGATTTATGAAATAATAGGAAAAGATATAGTATCTGAAGTTGATAAAGAACTCAAAGAAAGAGAAAAAAGCGGAGATAAGGCTTGTATTATGGAGTGGTGGGGACTACCTAATACAGATTTGATAAATCAATGTGATTGTTCCATATATATGCAAGCAAATTCAACAGAAAGACTAACAGCATTAAAAAAGAGGGAAAAATATATGACACAAGAAAGTATGAATGAAAGAGATAATGTATTAGGAGCGGATTATGCTAGTAAAGAATATGATTTAGTGATACAAAATGATTATGAAGAAAAGACGATTGCAAAAGTGGTAGATTTAGTAAAAGAGCAAATAAAACTAAAAAGATTTTCAGTTGAAGAATTAGCAACATTTAAGGATAGATCTATGGAAGGGAAGAGCAGAGCTCTGAACAAAATAGAACAAAGTAAAAAAGTAGAAGATAAAAATAAACAGAATGAGGGAAAAGAATAAACGGAAGAAGAAAAGTAAATATATAAGTGGAGGAAAAAATGGAAGATAAATTTCCTAAAGCATATAAGGAAGTAATTGAAATATTAAAACATTTTCCTAAAAGAGATATCAATAAAATACCACAAAAATGGATAGAATTGTTAAATAGAAAAATGGATAAATCATATGAATTTCATGTGGATATGAATAAATCACTTGAAGAACAAGATTTACTTGAAGAAACGAAAGATATTTTGGCTAATCTTTATAGAGATTATTTTGCAAATGAAGAAGAAAAAGCAAACATAAAGGAAAAAGAAAAACAAGAAATAGAACAGATAGAAAAAGAAAAAAGGGAAAAATATCCTGTTGATGTATTTAAAGAAAGAAAATGTATTCCAAATATAAAAACAACAGAATTGATTGTGAAAAAGCAAAGCAGATTAATAAGAATAAGGAATTTTATAAAAAAGATACTACATATAGATGAATAAACGGAGATATTCTTTGTAACAAGTAAACATAAAAATGTCCCAAACAGAAATGTCACCAATGGGACATAGGAGGTAATAAATGGATAATTTTGTTTTAATCGATGGAAATAGTATCATGAATCGAGCATTTTATGGAATTATGGGAAGTAAAATGCTAACAACAAGAGATGGAAAATATACAAATGCTGTATATGGTTTTTTAGCAATTTTGTTTAAGTTAATAGAAGATATCAATCCTAAATATATGGCTGTTGCATTTGACTTAAAAGCACCAACAGCAAGACATAAATTATATGAAGGATACAAAGCAAATCGAAAAGGAATGCCAGATGAACTTGCAGAACAAATGCCTTTAATTAAAGAAATATTAAGAGCGATGAATATTGATATTGTAGAAAAAGAAGGCTATGAAGCAGATGATGTTTTAGGAACGCTTTCTAGATATGGGGAAAAGCAGGGACTTCATGTGACCATATTATCAGGAGATAGAGATACTTTCCAATTAGCAACAGATAATGTAACTATCAGAATTCCTAGAACAAAAGGTGGAAAAACAGAAACCGATTTATTTGATAGAAATAAAATATTGGAAACTTATGGGATAGAACCAAAACAATTAATAGAGGTAAAAGGTCTACAAGGAGATAGTTCAGATAATATACCAGGTGTTCCTGGAATTGGAGAAAAAACAGCATTATCTTTGATTCAGAAATATGGTTCTATTGAAAATTTATATGACAAAATAGAAAAAGATGAAGATGATTTAAAAGGAAAACAAAGAGAAAAGATTAAAGACAATAAGGAATTAGCAGAATTATCCAAAACATTAGGAACCATCAATCTTGAAGTCCCAATTGAAGATACATTAGAACAATTCAAAGTGGAAGAATGGGATAAAGAAAAAGTATTAAAATTATTTAAAGAACTAAACTTTAATCGATATATTGAACGTTTTCATTTAACAGGCGAAAAAGATGATAGCCAAGATGAAACCTATAAAATAGATTTTAAGACCATTGAAAAATCCATAGAAGAGGTTATCAATATAGTAAAAGCACAAAAAAGAATGACTTTCTATTTACAAACAGAAACAGACGAGTTACCTGAAAATATTATAAAAGAAAACATAACAGGAATGAGTTTATATAATCCAAACACTCAAGAAGCCTATTATATAAAACTAAACCAAGAAGAGATAGCAAAATTAAAAGACATATTTGAAGATACAAACATAAAAAAGACAAGCATCAATTTAACCAAAGTATATATTTTATTAAAACAAGCAAATATTACACTAGAAGGAATTGAAAATGATATATCTATTGGGGCCTATATTTTAAATCCAACAAATAATAAATTAGAACTTAAAAATTTAGCAATGCAATATTTAGAATTGGATATAGAAGAATATATAGGGGAAGAAGATAATCAAAAACAAATGACTTTATTTGAAGAAAATGATACTCAAAATGATAAAAAAGATTCGGAAAAATATACTTTGTATGCATATGTTATTGAAAAAATAAATACAATGATTTTACAAAAATTAAAAGAGACCAACAGTTTTGACTTATATACCAATATTGATATGCCAACAGTAGAAGTTTTATCTAGTATGCAATGGAATGGAATGTATGTAGATGAACAAGAATTAAGTGCATTTGGAGAAGAATTGACTTCACAAATTGAAGTTTTAACAAAGGTAATTCATGAAATGGCAGGAGAAGAATTTAATATTAATTCGACAAAACAATTAGGAGAAATTCTTTTCGAAAAAATGAAATTACCAGTCATTAAGAAAACAAAAAATGGATATTCTACAGATGTAGATGTTTTAGAAAAGTTAAAAAGAGAAGATCCGATTATTGGAAAGATATTGGAGTATAGACAATTAATGAAATTAAATTCTACTTATGTAGAAGGGTTAAAACCATTTATCAATCCGAAAACCAAAAGAATTCATTCTTTTTTCCATCAAACCATTACAGCAACAGGAAGAATTAGTTCAACAGAGCCGAATTTGCAAAATATCCCTACTAGGTTTGAATTGGGAAAAAGAGTAAGAAAAGTATTTAAACCAGAAGAGGGAAAAGTCTATATTGATGCAGACTATTCACAAATAGAATTAAGAGTATTAGCACATATTTCAGAAGATAAACATATGATAGATGCTTTTAATCATAATGAAGATATTCATAAACAAGCAGCATCAAAAGTTTTTAAAACACCAATTGATGAAGTAACCAAAGAACAAAGAAGTAATGCAAAGGCTGTAAACTTTGGAATTGTATATGGAATTAGTGATTTTGGATTGGCAGAGCAACTAGGAATTTCTAGAAAAAGAGCAAAACAATATATAGATGAATATTTAACAGAGTATGCAGGAATAAAAGAATTTATGGAGAATATTATTGAAAAGACAAAAGAAAAAGGATATGTCGAAACTTTATTCCATAGAAGAAGATATGTTCCGGAATTGAATTCTAAAAACTATATGGTAAGACAATTTGGTAATCGAGTAGCGATGAATACACCAATTCAAGGAACAGCAGCTGATATTATGAAAATAGCGATGATTAACGTGAATAAAGAATTGAAAAAAAGAGGATTAGAAGCTAAGATTATTTTACAAGTACATGATGAAATGATGATTGAAGCACCAGAAAGTGAAAAAGAAGAAGTAAAAGATATTATGAAAAAAGAAATGGAATCTGCAATCCAATTAAAAATACCACTTGTTGCAGAAATATCAGAAGCAAAAAATTGGTATGATTGTAAATAAAATTAAGAATTTTTACGTCCATTTCACGTCACATTCGTCGATGAATTCAAAAATAATAATATTGATTGATTGCTAAAAAATGAATGGAAATATTAGGGAGTTTTAAAATTGAAAAGGAGAGGAAACTTTGTTGAAAAACAAATATAAAATTGTAATTGGTACGGCTATTATGATAATCATAGTAGTCATACTATTCGTTCTGTTTAAAGATAAATTATTAAAAATACTATACCCTAAAACATATAGTGAAATTATATCAGTTTATGCAGAAGAATATGACGTAGAGGAAAATTTAATATATGCTGTGATAAAAGCAGAAAGCAATTTTGACAGTCAAGCAGTTTCTAATAGAGAAGCCATTGGACTAATGCAAATTGTAGAGGAAACAGCTATAGATGTTGCTAATAGAAATCAGATAGATATTGATACAGAAAATATAACAGAAGAATTATTAGATATTGATAATAATATCAATATTGGAACAAAATATCTTTCAACATTATTAACACAATATGGAAATATAGAAGTAGCATTAGCAGCATATAATGCAGGGATTGGAACTGTGAATAATTGGATAGATAAACAAATTATACAAGCAGATGGTTCAGATATTGAAAATATACCATATAAAGAGACCAATAATTATGTGAGAAAGATATTAAGAGACTATGGTGTATATAATGAGTTATATGGATAATGAGACAATTTTGGACAATTGGGGACGTTTCTGTTTGGACATTTTGAAAGAGTTGAAAGAATTTTAAAAGAAAATAAAACAAATAGGAGAATACATGGCAAAAAAAATTTTAAATATTGTAATATATGTGATGATATTTGTCATTATAATATTGCTATTATATAGTATTTTACAAAGGAAAATAACTGGGGAGAAATATACCAATCTATTTGGTTATACAATTTTAGAAGTAGTTACAGGAAGTATGTCAGGAACACTTGAAATCGGTGATGGTGTTATTGTTCAGCTAACTTCAGATATAAAAGAAGAGGATATTATTGTATATAAAAAAGAAGAAAGTTTAATTACACATCGATTAATAAAAATGGAAGAGAATACATTGATCACAAAAGGTGATGCCAATAATGTACAAGATGATCCAATAACAAAAGATGTTGTTATTGGAAAAGTGATTTTTGTCATACCAAATATTCATTTTTGGAAAAAAGTAATTATTGTGATTTTAATTGTTCTAATTTGTATATTTTTTATGATACAACAATTACGAAATAGAAGAAACGCAATAAAGGGGGAAGAAAAATGAAAATTATATTAGCATCTCAATCTCCAAGAAGAAAAGAACTACTAGCATTAATTGTTCCTAAATTTGAAGTTATAGTGAGCAATCAAGAAGAAATTTTAAATGATAAATTATCCGTAGAAGAACAAGTGACACAAATTGCTTATACAAAGGCAAAAAATGTATATGACAGGACTGAAGGTGATAGAATTGTCATTGGTTCTGATACCATTGTTACAAAAAATGGAAAAATATATGGAAAACCAAAAAATAGAAAACATGCAAAAGAAATGATAAAAGAATTAATTACAGGAGACAAAGTTCATGAAATTATAACAGGATTAAGTATTTTAATAGAAGAAAATGGCATATTCAAAGAATATAAAACATATGATGCAGTAAAAGTATATTTAAAAGATATATCAGATGAAGAAATTGAAACATGGTTAGATACAGGAAATGCCATGGACAAGGCAGCTGCATATGGAATTCAAAATGAATTTTGTGTGCATGTAGAAAAAATAGAGGGAAACTATACATCAGCTCTTGGATTACCAACACATAAGGTATATGATGTGATAAAAAAGTATATAAATCTATAAAATAGAAAAAAGAGAAGACCTTTTTTACAAAAAATGGTTGAAAAAATAACAATATTGTAATATAATTGTAACGAATTTGTAATAAAAAATAAAAGAAGGGAAGATATGCAAATGTTTAAATTTGGTTTTGGGCAAGATGTAGGAATAGATTTAGGAACTGCAACTGTAATTGTATATGTAAAAGGGAAGGGAATTGTATTGAGAGAACCTTCTGTTGTTGCTGTTGACAATATTACAGGAGAAGTTTTAGCAGTAGGACAAGAGGCTAGAAGAATGTTGGGCAGAACTCCTGGAAATATTGTTGCAACAAGACCATTGAGAGATGGTGTTATATCAGATTATACAGTCACAGAAAAAATGTTAAAACATTTTATTAATAAAGTTTGTGGTAAATTTATTTTTGCACCAAGAATTATGATTTGTATCCCTTCACAGGTAACTGAAGTAGAGAAAAAAGCAGTTATAGACGCAGCAACACAAGCAGGTGCAAGAAAAGTATATTTAATAGAAGAACCAATTGCAGCAGCAATCGGTGCTGGAATTGATATATCAAAACCATGTGGAAATATGGTAGTAGATATTGGTGGAGGAACAACAGATATTGCCGTTATATCATTAGGTGGCTCAGTAGTTAATACATCTTTGAAAGTTGCTGGTGATAAATTTGATGAATATATTGTAAAATATATTAAGAAAAAACATAATATCATGATAGGAGAAAGAACAGCTGAGGATTTAAAAGTAAATATTGGTTGTGTATATCCTAAAATACAAGATACAGAAATGGATATAAGAGGAAGAGATTTAGTAACAGGACTTCCAAAAACATTAACAGTTCATTCAAGTGAAATGTTAGAAGCTTTAATAGAACCTGCAATGATGATTGTGGATGCTGTTCATTCTGTGTTAGAAAGAACACCACCAGAATTGTCAGCAGATATCAGTGATAAAGGAATTTATATGACTGGTGGAGGTTGTTTAGTAGATGGACTAGATAAGTTATTACAAGAAAAAACTGGAATTAATGTTATGATTGCACAAGATACAGTATCATGTGTGGCATTAGGAACAGGAAAAGCATTGGATAATTTAGATGTGCTAGAAGGAAAATCATCTAGATAATGCTAAATAGCATTTTTAAGAGTTAGAAATGTGAAAATCATGAAATCAAAAGGAAGAGAAAACAATTTGAAAATTAAAAGTTGTTTTCTCTTTAAAAATATGTCATAATAGATAGAGCTTTTGAAAAAGGAGAGAAAAATGAAAACAGTAGCATTTATTACATTGGGATGTAAAGTCAATCAATATGAAACAAATGCCATGACACAGCAATTTATAGAAAGAGGATATAAAGTTGTAGAACATACAGAAAAAGCAGAGATTTATATTGTGAATACTTGTACAGTAACCAATATGTCAGATAGAAAATCTAGACAAATGTTAAGAAGAGTAAAAGAATTAAATAAAGAGGCAATTGTTGTTGCTTGTGGTTGTTATGCACAAGTAGCAAAGGAAGAATTAGAAAAGATTGAAGAAATTAACTTAGTATTAGGAAATAATGAGAAAAAAGATATTGTAGAACATGTTGAAAAATATATAGAAAGTAATATTCCAGAAGTACAAACAGAAGATGTTATGAACCAAAGAGAGTTTATAGAATTTGGTGATATTACATTTACAGAAAAGACAAGAGCAGTTATCAAAATTCAAGATGGATGTGATCGTTTTTGTTCTTATTGTATTATCCCATATGCACGAGGAAGAGTAAGAAGTAGAAAGCCAGAACATATTTTATCTGAAATTCAAAAAATTGCAAAAGAAGGCATAAAAGAAGTGGTTATCACAGGAATTCATATTGCTTCATATGGGAAAGATTTTAAGAAAGAATATCGATTAATTGATTTATTAGAGGAAATGAATGAAATAGAGGGGATTGAAAGAATAAGACTAGGTTCTATAGAACCTCTGTTAATAACCGGAGAATTTGTGGATAGATTAAAAAAATTGTCTAAAATATGTCATCAATTTCATTTATCATTGCAAAGTGGTTGTGACGAAACATTAAAAAGAATGAATAGAAGATATACGACAGAACAATTTAAAGAGATAACAGAGCTGTTACGAAAGGCATTTGAAGACGCTATCTTAACAACAGACATTATCGTAGGATTTCCAGGAGAAAATGAAGAAGAATTTGAAAAAACATATACTTTTCTACAAAAAATAAATTTCTATAAAATGCATGTATTTAAATATTCACCAAGAAAAGGAACAAAAGCAGCAGTAATGCCAAATCAAATTGATGGAAATCAAAAAGAAGAAAGAAGTAGAAGATTGATTGAATTATCAAACAAAAATGAAAAGGCATATAATAAAAAGTACATAGGAAAAGAAGTAGAAGTTCTATTTGAAGAGGAAAAACATGGTGTATGGCAAGGGCATACCAAAAATTACATATTAGCACATTATCAAACGGAGAAAAACATGGAAAACAAAATAGTAACATTAAAATGTATAGGTGCAGAAGAGGAATATATTATTGTAGACTAAATTGATAAATAAGGCAACTTTAAAGAAATTCCTAAAAATTCAAAAAATGGAAAGATGTAACAAAACTGTAATTGTTTTGTAATGAATATTTAATAAAAAAAGAAGTAAAAAAGTATTGATAAATAACAAAAGATATAGTATAAATAATATAGTAAGGTATAATAAGCTACAAAGGAGGAAATTAAATGGCAGATATAAGAGAAGAAAACAATGTATTGGGTGGAGTAGAATTTAATAATGAAAATGGTAATAACGGACAAGTACAAGCTTCAAATGAAAAAAATTTACCAGTAAAACAAGGATTCTGGACAAAATTCAAAGCATTCTGGTTCCAAGAAGTTGATTGGAATAAAGAAATAAAAGTAGAATTAACTCCATATCAACAAAAAGTAGAAAATGAAATAAATGAATTCTTACATCAAGAAGTTACATGGGAGAAAGTACATGATTTCTTATTCCAAGAAATTACATTTGGAAAAAAGAAAACAGAAGTATAAAAAAGGGCAATTGGGGACGTTTCTTTTTGGACATTTTGTTTAAATAGAAATGTTTTTAGAATATCTATTTAAAAATTAAAAGAAAAGTATAGCAAAAAATAGAGAAATATGCTATACTTTTTTTGTTTTAGGGGCATAAAAATAATGTAAGGAGAGATGTATATGCCCCGTGTAGCAAGAAAAATTAGTAATACAAAAGTATATCATATTATTTTAAGAGGAAATGATAGGCAAGATATATTTTATGATGAACAAGATTATAAAAAATTTCTAAAAACAATGAAAATGTCAAAGGAAAAATATCAATATAAAATATATGCATATTGTCTAATGACCAATCATGTACATTTAGTTATTTATGATAAAAATAACCAAATTTCTAAAATAATGCAAAGTATAGCAATATCATATTCAAGTTATTTTTCAAAAAAGTATGATAAACAAGGTCATTTATTTCAAAATAGATTTTTAAGTAAAAATGTTGAAACAAAAGAATATATGTGCCGTTTATGTAGATATATCCATCAAAATCCATTAAAAGCTGGAATTTCAACTATAGAACAATATAAATGGAGTAGTTATCTTGAATTTATTTATGGTGAAAAAATTATAAATAGAGAATGGATTTTGCCAATGTTTGGTCCAACACAAAAAGAAGCAATAGAAAATTTTATTATTTTTCACAGTTATGAGAAAAAAACAATAAATGAAGAAGTAGAATATGAAATCATTGATAAATTAACAGATGAACAAATAAAGAAAAAAATACAGGAAGTACTAAACATTAAAGATGTAAGGGAAATTCGTACATATAATAAAAAAGTAAGAGATGAAAAGATATATCAATTAAAAAATATAAAGGGAACATCAAAATCACAACTTTCAAGAATATTAGGAGTTAATAGAAAAATAATTGAAAGAGTTATGAAAATTAAAAATTCTAAAAAGTAGAAATGAGAGATTGAGAAAAAGATTAATAAAAATGTCCAAAAAGAAACGTCCCCAATGGACCCAAATGGATAAAAGGAGAAAAAAATGGCAAAAAGTAAAACGATTTTTGTATGTAGTGAATGTGGAAATGAATCTAGTAAATGGCTTGGAAAATGTCCAGCGTGCAATAGCTGGAATACATTTTATGAACAAAAAGTAGTGGAAACAAAAGCGGGAAGCCACAAGGATTTAGCGAAAAGTGAAAATAAGCCACAAAAATTAAATTCTTATGAGGCAAAAGAAACTTTAAGAACTTCAACAGGTTTTGGAGAATTAGATAGAGTATTAGGTGGAGGTCTTGTAAAAGGATCTCTTGTGTTACTTGGTGGAGAACCTGGAATTGGAAAATCTACTTTGATTTTACAAATATGTGATAAAGTAAAAGGGGAAGGAAAGGTTTTATATGTTTCTGGAGAAGAATCAGCAGAACAAATTAAAATGAGAGCTGATAGATTAGGGATAAACAATGATGATATTCTATTTTTAGGAGAAACAGATATTGATGTTGTTAATCAAGCAATTATAGAAATTAATCCCAAACTTGTCATTATTGATTCTATTCAAACCATGTATTCAGAAGAAATTTCAGCAGCTGCTGGAAGTGTAAGCCAAGTAAGAGAAATTACTTCACAAGTGATGAGGGTTTGCAAATCGAGAGGTATTACCACCATCATTATAGGACATGTAACCAAAGAAGGAAATATAGCAGGTCCAAGAGTTTTAGAACATATGGTAGATACAGTATTATATCTAGAAGGAGAAAGGTATTTCTCATATAGAGTCCTTAGAGGTGTAAAAAATAGATTTGGCTCAACCAATGAAATTGGTATGTTTGAAATGAATGAAGAAGGCATGTGTGAAATTACGAATCCTTCAGATATCTTGATTTCTGAAAGAGAAGATAATCCAGCTGGTTCTTGTATTGTGTCTAGCATAGAGGGAACAAGAGCAATTTTAATTGAGTTACAAGCATTAACCACACAAAGTATTTTTGGATTTCCTAAAAGAACAGCAAATGGAACAGATTATAATAGACTTGCCTTATTAATTGCCGTTCTAGAAAAAAGAGCAGGGATTATGTTAGGAAGTCAAGACATTTATTTAAATTTAGTAGGTGGTATTAGAGTTAATGAACCGTCTATTGATTTAGGAATGATGATGGCAGTTGTTTCTAGTTTCAAAAATGTACCAATACCAAAAGACATGGTGATTATTGGAGAAGTTGGTTTAACAGGAGAAGTAAGAAGAATTAATGTCATTGATAAAAGGTTGAAAGAAGCAGAAAAATTGGGATTTAAGAGTTGTATTATTCCAGAATCTAACAAAAAAGACTTGAAAGAAACATATAAATTAGATATAATAGGTGTCAGCAATATTAACGAAGCAATGAAGAAAATTGGATTAAAATAAAGTGTCATATAGATGAATTTTAAAGATTGCTATTTTAAGTACAAAGGGGAGAGAGGAGATTAATTTTGAAAAAGGTAAAAGAAGATAATATTACATCTGTTTTAAAATTAATAGCTCCAGGAACACCGATAAGAGATGGTCTGGAAAATATATTAAGAGCAAAGACAGGAGCATTATTATTAATTACAGACAATAATGAAGTGATAAAAGAAATTGTTGATGGTGGTTTTGTTATTAATGAGGACTATACATCATCAAAACTATATGAATTGGCGAAAATGGATGGGGCAATTGTATTAAGTGGTGACATGAAAAAAATCTTATATGCCAATGCCCAATTAATTCCAGAACATGAAATCCAAACAACAGAAACAGGAACAAGACATAGAACAGCAGAAAGAACAGCAAAACAAACAGGAGAATTAGTCATTAGTATCTCACAAAGAAGAAATATCATTACAGTTTTTAAAGGAAATGATCGATATGTTTTGGAAGATACAGATGTTGTATTAAATAAAGCAAATCAAGCAATACAAACTTTGGAAAAATATAAAAAAGTATTTGATAATAAATTAAATATATTGAATGAATATGAATTTAATGATATAGTAACATTACAAAATGTTGTACTTGCCATTCAAAGAGCAGAAATGGTTATGCGAATTGTAGAAGAGATACAAAGACAGATTTATGAGCTTGGAGATGACGGAAGACTAGTAAAAATGCAACTAGATGAATTAATTGGGGGACTTGAAAAAGAAGAAAGTTTGATTATAAAAGATTATGTGGTTAAAAAGAAAAAATCTTCTGATAAAATATTAGAAGAGTTAAAAGATTTAGAATATGAAGAATTGTTAAAAGAGTCTTCTATTGCCAAATTATTAGGATATGAATACTTTGACAATTATGACGAAGTAGCAGTTTATCCAAAAGGATATCGAATTTTGAGTAAAGTGCCAAGAATGCCAAACAATATTGTTGAAAACTTAGTAGATTCTTTCAAATCTTTTCAACATATATTAGCAGCAGATATTGAAAGCTTAGATGAAGTAGATGGTATTGGAGAAGTAAGAGCAAGAACAATTAAACAATCATTAAAAAGAATGCAAGAACAATTCGTTTTTGACAATATGATTTAAGAGGAAATTTGGGACAATTGGGACCTGGTCCAAATTGTCCCAAGCAAATAAAAAAGAAAGGAAAAGTGAAGTAAATGGGAAAATTTAAAAATATTATATGGATAGTGGCTTTAGTTATTTTAATTGTTTTAATAGGAATTATCAGTTATGGATATTATAGAAATGCAACAATGGAGGTTACAAGACCTGTTGCAACTATGGAAGTAGAAAATTTTGGAACGATTAAATTTGAATTATATCCAGAATATGCTCCAGAAACAGTAGCAAACTTTATAGCATTAGCTAATAGAGGATTTTATGATGGATTAACATTCCATAGAATTGTAAAAGATTTTATGATTCAAGGTGGAGACAAAAATGGAGATGGAACAGGACTAGCAACAACAAGTGATTTAAGAGATGATGGTGATGATACAGAATATACAATAAAAGGTGAATTTATAGCAAATGATGTAGATAATCAATTACAATTTGAAGAAGGTGTTGTTGCAATGGCGAGATCTGATTACACCAGTTATTCTTCATCATTAACAGAAGAGTCATATAATTCTGGAAGTTCACAATTCTTTATTATGACAGCAGAAAATACAGGATTAAACGGACAATATACTTCTTTTGGTAAGGTAATAGAAGGTATGGATGTTGTACATCAAATAGAAGGTATTGAAGTAAAAGCAGCAGATGATGCAGAAACAACAGGAAACACAGAAGTAAGTACACCTGTAAATCCACCAGTGATTACATCTATTAGAGTAGAAACAAATGGAATTGATTATGGATTACCTGAAACATTAACACCATTTGACTATATGACATGGTTATATCAACAATATGGAATAGACCCTAATAGTATGAGTACAGTTCAATAATAGTATTTGTATTACTTGTGTTGCAAAAATGAATGACAGGATTGATGTAACAACAAATATGTGATAATAATTTTTGACTGAATAGTAATAAAAAAATTGGAAAAAATAAAATAAAATTTACAAAATGGTTGACAAGATGGGGTGAAATAGGTTAAAATAGTTAATGTGCTAATCAAAAGGTGCACGTAAACTATGGTGGATGTAGCGTAGTTGGTTAACGCGCCAGTTTGTGGCACTGGAGACCGTGGGTTCGAGTCCCATCTTCCACCCCATATATATTGGGCTGTAGCCAAGCGGTAAGGCACCAGACTTTGACTCTGGCATGCGCTAGTTCGAATCTAGCCAGCCCAGCCAATAAAACAGTAACAAAATTTTGTGAATTTTGTTACTATTTTTTTATGCAAAAAAGGAGGGAAAGAACATGATAAAACATATCGTTATTTGGAAATTTAAAGAAAATGAAGAAGAGAAAATGAAAGAATTTTTAGAAGGATTAAATCAATTAAAAGAGATAATTCCACAAATTAAATATATGGAAACAGGCATTAATATTAATCCTAAAAACGAATATGATGCCATATTAATTTCTGAATTTGAAACAATGGAAGATTTAGAAACATATAAAAATCATCCAGAACATATTAAAGTATCAAATTTATGCAAGTCTATTAGATTAGATAGGCAAGCAATTGATTATGAAGTTTAGGAGGAATAATGGACTTAGAAAAAATAAAAAATGCGAATACAAAATATATAGGAAAAGAAATTGAATATTATAAAGAAATTCCTTCTACACATACATATGCAAAAGAAATTGCATTACAGGAAAAACATAGTGGAAAACTCATAATAGCAGAAGCGCAAACCAATGGAATTGGAACCAAAGGAAGAACATGGTATACAGGAGAAAGTAAAAATATTGCTTTGACTATGATATTAAAACCAAAATGTGAAATTCATAAATTAGAAGGGTTAACAGTAAAAATAGCAAAATGTATGCAAAAAGCTATACAAGAGTTATATCAAATTGATTTAAAGATAAAAGAGCCAAATGATTTAATACTAAATGGAAAAAAGATATGTGGAATTTTAACAGAAATGAATACCATATCAGAAAAGATTAATTACTTATTAATTAGCTTTGGATTTAATGTGAATGAAGATGTATTTTCAGAGGAAACAGAAAATATTGCAACATCTCTAAAAAAAGAGTTTGGAAAAGAATTTTGTAGAGAAGATATTATTAAAAAATTTATAGAAATTCTAGAAAAGGAAATAGAATTATAGTTCTATTTCTTTTTTTTATAAATATACATTAAAAAGAAATAGAAAAAGAAAGGAGCGTATCATAAAATAAAGTATGGAAAATTCAGATAATATGAGTCATAAAAGTTTTGTAAATATATTAAAAGGTTTGGGAATTGCTTTTATCATTACATTCATTTTTTTATTAATTTTATCAATTGTATTGACATATACAAATGTTTTGGAAAATATTATTAATCCTACGATCATTATCATTACAGCACTTAGTATATTAATAGGAAGTAGTATTAGTAATATAAAAATAAAAAAGAATGGATTAATCAATGGTGGAATTATAGGTGGTGTATACATTATTTTACTATATTTGTTTTCAAGTATATTTAGTATGCAATTTGCTTTAACAATGCAATCTGTTATTATGATAATCACAGGAATTGTTTTTGGGATTTTAGGAGGAATTATCGGTGTAAATATATCTTCTAAATAATAAAATAAATAGTGTAATAAAGCCATAGATACTTAATATCTATGGCTCTATATTTTTTTATTCAACATAGTCTGTATAAATCACACGATTCCAATAATTCATTAAATACTGTTTTTCTGATTTAGGAACAATATTGATTCTAATAGCAGAAAAAGGTTTATCATGAGAATAGGTTGTTTCTTCACCATCAGAAGAGGCTTTTAACCAACCAACAGATGGTACATAGATTTGATAAACGATAGAATATTCATCACAATTTTTTAATTGAAAAGCAACACCAGAAAGTCCATATAAATTTTGTTTGGCGACTTCTTGAGAAATAGGGAGTGTTTGATTTAAACAGGTATTACCAGCTGTATTGTGTCCATAACCACCTAATTGTAAAACAGTTTTATTAAGAAAACGTATAGCATTTTGTCCAGTAATATCATACCAAGAGGTAGCGCTAGGACTATATCCATATTGGTATTTAATCTCAGAAGAATTACACATAGCACTTGTGTTTTCTCCCCAATAAGTATAATCAAAAACCCTAGCTTGCAAGATAGAACAATCAATATCACCTTCTAGATAAGCAAGAAGCCTTTCTGTTTTATTAGAAGAAGAATCAATAATTGCTTGTTTTCCAGAAATTTCTCCACTTTGATTAAATTGGTTAATAAAAGAACTTGTATTATGATTAGCATAAAACAATATTATATTTTTAGCATTTTGTATTTCAACAAAAACTTCAGCAGTATTTCCAGCATAATCTGTTATGATGATAGGATAAGAAATAGGAGAAGAAAATACTTTTGTTAAGGAAGAATTGCTATCATAGAAATTCCAACTGTTGATTGGTCTTAAATTTTCGTTAGAATGAATGATATATTGTGATTTACCATTTTCCATAGATAATTCTTCACAAGTACTATTAGGGGAAATGTTATCAATCAAAATACCAGTATCAAATTTTTGAAAATCATTTTTTTGTCCAAAAGAATCTTCAATCATTCCTTCAGGGAAAACAATATATAATTTTCCATTACTAGTTAAATTAGAAAGTATCATATCATAAAGCAATTCTCCATTTTTATTAGAAATTAAATATATTTGAATAGATGGATGAATGAGAGTATCATTAATAAATATTTGTAGATTATCACGATTAAAATGATTAGCAACAATATTTTTTTCTGTAATTTTAACTCTTAAAGACACAATATGTGTAGAATTTGCATATTTTTCATATCTTGTATTGGTATTAGAAATACCTAAAACTTCTACTAATGGCTTTTTATCAATTTGAATTTTTGTAGCAATGAAAGATTCATTAAAAACATATTTAGCAAAACTAGATTGATAATAAAAAGGAATCAAAAATAGGAAAACGAAAAATAGAAATATAATAAAAATTTTTTTATTCAAAAAATCCCTCCTTCATGTGAAAAATAATAGTTATTGGGAATTTGAATGATACGAAATAAAATACTTGAATATGAATGTATCCATTATATAGTGGAAAATAGGAAAAGTCAAGAAAGAAAAATTTGTCGAATTTTGCGATGAAAAAACTAAAAAAATAGTAAAAAATAATTGACAATGGCAAGATATGGAAATATAATTTACTTACATTTTTTCTATAATTTTTTTAAAATTAATTTTTAATTTCGAGATTATCCATCATTTATCCAAAACAAAAAATAAATAAAAAAGGAGGTATGCCTATTTGAATAAAAAGAAAACAGCTTTGCTGGTGATATGTGTTATACTAGCTATTATATTATCTTTTATTGGTGGTAAAACTTTTTCAAAATATGTATCAGAAGTAAAAGGAACAGGAACAGCAGAAATAGCTAATTGGGTTTTCAAAGTAAATGGAAAAGAAGATGTTGTTCAAAATGTAAATTTGTTATCTACATATAATAACGAAACTTTAATCAATAATAAAGTGGCACCAGGAACAAGTGGAAGTTTTAATATTATAGTAGATGCAACAGGTTCTGAAGTTGGAGTAGATTATGTAATACAATTCTTAAATGAAAGCGAAAAACCACAAAATCTTATATTTACCTATGATAATCAACAATATACAACTATACAAGATTTAGAAAAAGATTTATCAGGAACCATTAATGCAAATGATGAAAATAAAACAAGAACAATTACAATTAATTGGGAATGGCAATATGAAACAGGTGAGAATGAAAACGAAATCAATCAAAATGATAAAATAGACACCAATAATGCAAAACAGTTGGAAAATTATACATTTGATATATATGTTACAGGAACACAGGTTATGCCACAATAATTGATGAAATATACGAAACATTGAAATATTATGAATATGATATAGACACTAAGAATATATAAATTAAAATTGAAATAAAATATGAGATAAAATAAAAAATTAAAATCAAACTTTAGTAATCAAAAATTAAAAATTAAAATCGATATTCATCCTCTAAATATAAATTATAGAGAAATATGTATAAACAAAAGAACAAAAATAGAAGTAAATTATAAAATATTTAGCAGAATACATAATCTTTGTGATTCATTAAGAGGACAAGTTCCTCTTAATGAATATATAAATAAGGAGAGGAGTAAGAAAATTTGAATTTAAAGTTTATACAAAAACCAAAAAAATGGGGACTAAAACATTTAAAAAAAGAAAGTAAAAAACCAAAAAATAAAAAACAAGAAATCGTAATCATCTGTATGATCTTGGCGATTAGCATTACATTTTTCTCAGGTGTAAGTGTTGGAAAAGCGGTATATAATGCAAATATAAAAAATAATACACAAATTGCTAAACCAATTTTAGAAGTGGAAAAAGGATCAGAAATTATCATTACAGAAGATAATAAAAAAGGAGAATATACATTTATCGTAAAAAATTATAATCAGATAGAAGAAATATCACAAGTAGATTTAACATATTATATTGAGATATTAGAAAATAATTTAAATGATTTTATTCAATATCAATTATATAAAGATGGTGAATTATTAGAATTGAAAGAAAATAAGACAGAAGAAATGAGATTTCATAAAGATGTAAAAGAAGAACAAAAGTATACACTAAAAGTAACATATGATGATAGTAAAAACACAATAGAAGATATTATGCAAGATATACAAATAAAAGTACATTCAGAACAAGTGAGAGTATAGGTGAGAAAATGAAAAATAGAAAGAAACGATATATTATTGTGATTACCATTTTCATATGTTTCATTTTCTTTATAATGCATTTTATAAAATATGATTTTTTACAAGAAGATGTAATATTTTTTCAATTTTTTAATTCTAAAAATCAGTCAAAAAACATATCAAATACCAATAAATCCCAAATAAAAGAGGATAGAAATCAAGAAGAAGCAAGTATCAATATAAAAAGTATATCTTTTAATGTACAATTTCAAAATACTAAATTTAAAGAACTAGATTTAATGGAAACAATAGATGAAAAAACATTAGTATATGAAAAAATAGCACCAGGAACAAGTGGTAGATTTGACATTATATTACATGCAAATCAAAACATGAATTATCAAATTCAGTTTGAAAGCAAAAATGAAAAGCCTAGCAATTTATTTTTTTATAGCACAGAAGAGGAAAAGATATATTATACATTAGAAGAACTAGGCGAAAACTTAACTGGGAAACTCTTAAAAAACGAAGAAAAAACAATACCAATTTATTGGAAATGGAAATATGAAACAGATGAAAAGCAAGATGAACAAGATACATTGGAGGCAAAAAAAATAAGAGAATATCATTTTTTAATATATGTGCAAGGATATTAGAATACTATTTGTATGAATGTATAAGTAAAATTAGTAAAATAACATAAAACAATAAGGGATTCATAAAGGAATGGTATTCTAATAAATTCCATAAAAATACTTGTAAAAAGAGAATAAAAACTATATAATATAAATGTATATTGGGGTATCGCCAAGTGGTAAGGCATCGGACTCTGACTCCGACATTCCTGTGTTCGAATCACAGTACCCCAGCCAGTAATTTCAAAGAAATAAGTCTGGTTTATATATTGCTAGAATTACAACAAAAGTTTAACATTGAACGGTAAACCAGCAAAAATGATGGAGGAACAAAGGATGAAAAAAAATACTTCTGGAATTACTTTAGTAAGTTTGGTAATTACGATTATTGTATTAATCATATTAGCATCAATTACTGTATATAGTGGAGTGAGTACAGTACGTTCAGCAAGATTAACTAAATTTACAACAGAATTGAAAATGATGCAACAAAAAATAAATGAATTGTATGATAGTTACACCAACAATAAATCTGTGACAGTAAATGGAACAGAATATGTTGGAACAGATATACAAAACATTGGACAAGATCCAGAAGGAATTTTTAATACGAATCGATTAGAAGAAATCTTCTCAGAAAAGGGTTCAGGTATTACAGACAGAACAGGATATATGTATTATGATACAGAAACGATACAGGCTTTAGGATTAGAAGATATGGAATATGAGTTTTTGGTGAATGTTGCTAAAAGAAGTGTTGTGAGTATTGAAGGATTTAATGATTATGGGAAGAGATATTATACATTAGAACAAGTACCAGATGGTGTATATAATGTGGAGTATAACCCTACAACAGAAAAACCAACATTTGATGTTCAATATGAATATTTAGATGATGATCAATGGAGAATAACTATATCCAATATTCAATATAATGGAAATATTAAAAAATGGAATGTAAAATATCAAATAGATGGAAAAGATTATTGGGCAACATCAGAAGATTTGAGTTTTGTTGTAAATGAAAAAGGTGTTTATCATATTTATATTGAAAATGGAAATATAAAGTCAGCCACGAAATCAGTAAATATAAAGGGAATAAACAAGCCAGAGCTATCAGAAGGAATGATACCAATAAAATGGGATGAGAATCAATCTAATTGGATAATATGTTCAGAAGATGATGAGGAATGGTATGACTATATAGATCAGTCTGTTGGAACAGATCAGATGAGTAAATGGGCAAATATAATGTTATCGGATGGAAGATATTATGCAGAAAATAGTAGTAATGTAAATACAACTAATAAGGAAGTAGCAAAAGTAGGAGAAGTAGTTAAACAAGCAGATTTAGGAAGTATGTTTGTATGGATACCAAGATATGCATATCAAATAGAAAGTGGATACCATACAGGAGATGTAGGAAAAATAAATATTGTATTTTTAACAGGAACAAAGGAATACAAAACAGGAAGTAGAATAGATTATATAAGTCAAGGAATAACACAGAAAGCAGTTTTAACAAATACAAGTGGAGAAGGGAATTGGAATGAACATCCAGCTTTTAATTATGGAGGAACAATTGTATCAGGAATATGGGTTGCAAAATTTGAAGCAAGTAGTAATACTCCAAATGTGACTAATGGAGGGGGAAATGTGACAAGTTTAAAAGTAAAAGTTTTGCCAGGAGTACCAAGCTGGAGGTTTATAACAATTGGAAATAGTTATACAAATTGTATTAATATGAATAATAGTGAAAATGCTAGTTATTATGGTATAGAGGCAGATGATGATGTGATTGATCCGCACTTATTCAAAGATAGTGAATGGGGAGCAGTAGCATATTTAGCACATAGCAGTTATGGGAGAAACGGAAATGAAATCACAATTAACAATAGTACACAGATGATTACAGGATCAGTAGGAGGAAGGATAAGCGCAAGTGGAGATGAAGGAACAATAGAAGATTACACAAAAGCAGGTTTGGCAAGTACGACAGGAAATGTGACAGGAATATATGACATGAGTGGAGGCGCATATGAACGAGTAGCTGGATATGTTAACAATGGAAATAGTGAATTAACAAATGGAGATGCATTAGTAAATTCGACTTTTACCAGACATAAAGATGTATATGTAGCATATAATTCTGGAGGAAATGTTATAACATCAGGAACAGATAGCATGGTAAAAAATTATGAAGAAGGAATGAAAAAAATATTTGGAAATGCGATATGGGAGACTTCATCACAATATGAAAGAGCTAATTCATGGTATAAAGATCAATCTAGTATGGCAAGTGAAGAGTATCCATTTATTTATCGAGGAGGAGGACCTTGGGATACAATATATGCAGGTATATTTAATTTTAACAGGACTACAGGTAGAGCGGAATCATTAGATTCATATAGACCATCTATTGTTGTATATTAAATAGTACAAAAAGAAAACTATTTTGATTTTTCAGAATAGTTTTCTTTACTTTTTGGTAAAATTAGGATATAATGTAACAAGTTAACAAGATTGAAAAGGAGAGATTTTTATGCAAGAAAACAAAAATAAAGCAAATGAAAATCAAGCAGAAGAATTAGATATAAATCATTTAATGCAAATTAGAAGAGACAAGTTAGAAGAATTACAAGCACAAGGAAAAAATCCATTTGAAATTACAAAATTTAATAGAACTAACACAGCAGGAGAAATCAAAGCAAATTATGAAGCATTTGAACAAAAAGATGTAACAGTTGCAGGAAGAATCATAGCAAAAAGAATTATGGGAAAAGCATCATTTTGTACAATACAAGATAGTGACGAAAAAATTCAAAGTTATGTCAGCATTAATGATTTAGGGGAAGAAAGCTATAAAGCATTTAAAACCTATGATATTGGCGATATTATTGGAATCACAGGCTTTGTATTTAAAACAAGAACAGAAGAAATTTCTGTTCATGCAAAAGAAGTCACATTACTTACAAAATCTTTAAGACCATTACCAGAAAAATTTCATGGCTTAAAAGATATGGATTTAAGATATCGTCAAAGATATGTTGATTTAATTATGAATCCAGAAGTAAAAGAAACATTTATCTTAAGAAGTAAAATTATAAAAGAAATTAGAAAATTTATGGATGAACATGGATATATGGAAGTAGAAACACCAATGCTTACAACAGTAGCAACAGGTGATGCTGCAAGACCATTTATCACACATCATAATACATTAGACTTACAAATGTATCTAAGAATTGCACCAGAATTAAATTTAAAAAGATTAATTGTTGGTGGTTTTGATAAAGTGTTTGAAATTGGTAAGAACTTTAGAAATGAGGGAATGGATATTAAACACAATCCAGAATTTACAAATATGGAATTTTACTCAGCTTATGAAGATTATAACGATATGATGAATATAGCAGAACAATTAATTTCAACTGTTGCAAAAAATACATTAGGAACAACCAATATCACATATCAAGGACAAGAAATTAATTTAGCCCCAGGTTGGAAGAAAATCACCATGATAGATGCCATAAAAGAAGTAACAGGTGTTGATTTTAATACCATCAAAACTGATGAAGAAGCACAAGCAATAGCGAAAGAAAAAGGTGTAGAGTATGAAGAAATCAAAAATACAAGAGGTCATATTATAAACGAATTTTTCGAAACATTTGTAGAAGAAACTTTAATACAACCAACATTTATCATGGACTATCCAGTAGAAGTATCACCACTTACCAAAAGAAAGAAAGAAGATCCAAGATTGGTTGAAAGATTTGAATTATTTATTGGAGGCAGAGAATATGGAAATGCTTATTCAGAATTAAATGATCCAATTGACCAATATGAAAGATTTCTAAAACAAGTAGAAGCCAAAGAAAAAGGTGATGAAGAAGCTGGTGGAATGGATGAAGATTTCGTAAATGCACTAGAAATTGGATTACCTCCAACAGGTGGAATGGGAATTGGATTAGATAGATTGATTATGTTATTAACAGATTCTGCTTCAATAAGAGATGTATTGTTTTTCCCAACTATGAAACCTTTGAATTAATTTGATTTTCAAAAAGGGGAAGATAGGAGTAAATATGTTTAATTTTTCATTTGACAAAAGAATAATTTATATTATATTAGGAATCATGGTATTATCTGTGGTGGTACAATATTTAGCCAATCCAGGAATGTTATTTTCTCTATTAATTAGTGTACCAGGGGTATTAATTGCCATCACATTCCATGAATTTGCACATGCATTTGTAGCAGATAGATTAGGAGATGATACAGCAAGAAGAGAAGGAAGGCTTAGCTTAAATCCATTTGACCATTTAGACCCAATTGGAACTGTATTATTACTATTTGCAGGATTTGGTTGGGGAAAACCAGTTCATGTAAATCCAAGAAATTATACGAGAAAGATGTCTATGGAAAAAGGAGAAGCACTTGTTTCCATTGCAGGACCGGTCATGAATTTTTTACTTGCTATTATATTTGCTATTATATATTATGGGATTTATAAATTTGCAGATGCTTCATTTTTGCTATCTACAATGGGTGGAATTATTATGAGTTTAATTAGTGCAACTGTATCTATTAATGTAGGATTAGGATTATTTAACTTAATTCCATTACCTCCATTAGATGGGTCAAAAGTGATTATGCCATTTTTACCATATAAGGCAAAAGAATTTTTTATCAATAATGAACAAATCTTTTATATTGTATTTGTTGTGTTATGGATAACAGGATTGACATCATATATTATTACACCAGGAATTCAAGCAGTAGGAGGCTGGATATCTAATCTAGCAGCTGCGATTTTGGGATTATAAGATTGTATATAATTGTATATAGATAAAAAGGGAAGATTGCTAGAATTTAATTTTAAGCAATCTTCTTTTCTTTACTTATTGACAGATAAATGATATAATTAGCACGAAAATATTAGAAGAATAATAGAAATAAGTATATATAAATTTATATGGAGGAAACATGAAAGATATCTATACATTAGGAATTGAATCAAGTTGTGATGAAACATCAGTAGCAATTGTAAAAAATGGTAGAGAAATATTATCTAATGTGATTGATACACAAATACCGATCCATGAAAAATATGGAGGCGTTGTACCGGAAATTGCATCTAGAAATCATATTGAAGCTATTTCCAGAGTAACCAAAAAAGCATTAGAAGAAGCAAAAATGACATTAGAACAAATAGATGCGGTTACACCTACATATGGACCAGGATTAGTTGGTGCTTTATTAGTAGGTCTATCATATGCAAAAGCATTAAGTTTTGCAATTAATAAATCACTTGTGGGAGTAAATCATATTCAAGGACATATTGCAACCAATTATATTACATATAAAGAACTAGAACCACCATTTTTATGTGTGATGATGTCAGGTGGAAACACACAAATTATACATGTAAAAGGTTATACAGAATTTGAGGTTTTAGGAAAAACAAGAGATGATGCTATTGGAGAAGCATTTGACAAAGTAGCAAGAGTAGTAGGATTAGGGTATCCTGGAGGACCTAAAGTAGATAAATTGGCACAAGAAGGAAAACCTACCATAGACTTACCAAAAACACATTTTGAAAATATGGATTTTAGTTTTAGTGGCATCAAAACAGCAGTTATTAATTTACATCATAAAAATCCAGAAATCAATAAAGCAGATTTATGTGCAAGTTTTGAAAAAACAGTAACAGAAATATTGATCGAAAATGTAAAAAAGGTGATTGAATTAACAGGAATCAAAACAATTGCACTAGCAGGTGGTGTATCAGCTAATAGTTATATAAGAAAAGCATTTATGGATTTAAAACAAGAAGGTATGGAAATATATATGCCAGATTTAAAACTATGTACAGATAATGCAGCCATGATTGCATCAGCTGGATATTATAATTATATACAAGGAAAAAGAGACACTTTAGATTTAAATGCCATACCAAATTTAAAATTATAAATATTTGAGAAATGTGAGGGAAATTTAATACATGGCAATATATACAATAGGAGATCTTCATCTATCCTTTAATGAAAATAAACCAATGAGTGTTTTTGGAGAAAATTGGGAAGGATATGAAGAAAAAGTAAAAGAAAATTGGACAAGTATGGTTACAGAAAGTGATATGGTAATTTTACCTGGAGATTTTTCATGGTCAATGTATTTGAAAGATACATATAAAGATTTTGAATATTTGAATTCTTTACCAGGTAAAAAGCTATTATTAAAAGGTAACCATGATTATTGGTGGTCTACCGTAAATAGTATGAGAAATTATATAAAAGAAAATCAGTTTAAAGATATTGATTTTATATATAATAATGCTTATGAATTTGAAAATAGAATTATTGTAGGAACAAGAGGATGGTCTTTTGGAGAAGATCCTGAAAGCAAAAAAATGATTCAAAGAGAAGTTGCAAGATTGGAATTATCGATAAAAAATGGTATAGAGAATTATGGTGAAGATAAAGAAATCATTGCTTTTTTACATTATCCACCAATTGTAAATCAAAATATACAAAACAATGAAATGAATGAATTTATCAAAATGTTAAAAAAATATGATATAAAGAAATGCTATTATGGACATTTGCATAGTACTGCTATAAAGGATGCAGTAGAAGGAGAACATTTTGGGATTGACTTTAAATTGGTAAGTGCAGATGCTATCCAATTTAATTTAATAAAAGTAGAATGACCATGTAAAAGGGACAATTGGGACCTGGTCCCAATTGTCCCTTGACAAAAAAATAAGGAATTGATAATATATACATATATAATGGGGGAGAAGTATGAATATATATCCAGATGCATATTTTAAAAAAGTAGAAGATATTGATGTAGAATTTTTGAATAAGAATAAAATAAAAGCATTATTATTGGATGTAGATAATACACTAGTAGACCATACGAAAAAGATGACAGAAAGTGTCATTAAATGGGCAAAAGAATTAAAAGGTCAAGGTGTAAAATTATATATATTATCCAATACAAATGATAAAGAAAAAATTGAAAGTATTGTAAAAAAAATAGATATACCTTATCAGCATTTTGCAATGAAACCACTTAAAAGAGGTTTTAAAAAAGCACAAAAAGCATTAGGAGAAAAAAGTGAAAATATAGCGATTGTAGGAGACCAAATATTTACAGATGTGATTGGTGGAAAAAGATGCAATATGTATACAATTTTAGTAGAACCGATAAAAGAAAAAGATTTTTGGTATACTGCATGGAAAAGACCAATAGAAAATAAAATAAAAAATAAAATAAAGTCAGAAAAAATGAACAAAAGATAAGATCTGATATAAAAGGAAAAGAAGGAGAAGAGAATGTATTATAATGATGTACATATAGGATATTATTTAGCAGTGGCAATATTAGGTTTATTTGTAGGACAATTAGTAGATTGGGCAAATAAGAGACTACCAGAATATAAAAAGTTTTTATCATTAGATATATTTAAAGAATATAAAAGAAATTTTAAACCAAACTATATATTAATGTTATTAACATCAGCAATCTATGTGACTTTAGTATATACACTAGGCATAAAAGAAACATTCATTGCAAATTTAGATTTAATAAAATTTCTAATTTTAACACCAATGTTATTATCAGCATTTGTGATAGACTATAAATTGCAAATTATACCTAATAGACTGAATTTAACAATATTTGAAGTAGGATTAATATTTGCTTTTATATATGGATTATCTGATGTAGCCATTACTTTAAATATGTTATTAGGAATGTTAGCAGGTGCAGGAATCTTTTTATTAATCACATTAGTAGGAGGATTATTCTATGGAAAAGAAGCCATGGGATTTGGTGATGTGAAACTAATGGGAGCATTAGGACTATTTTTTGGATTATCCAATATTGTGGTAATCACATTAATATCTTTCTTAATAGGTGCAATTTTAAGTATAGGATTATTAGTTACAAAAGTAAAGAAAACAGATGAATACATACCATTCGGACCATTTATCGTAATAGCAACATTTATTAGTATGTATATACCATTTGAAACCATAAAATTTGTATTAATGAAAATATTTACATTAGGAATGTATCATTAATGTCCGAAGAAACAATTTGGGACAATTGGGGACGTTTTTGTTTGGACATTTTCTAAGATATAGCAATAAATAAAATAATAAAAGGGGATGGTAACATGAATCCTAAATTACAATGGTTAAGAAATAAAATGTCTAGTTTGGATTTACAAGGGTTGATTATATCTAATCCAATTAATATTAAATATTTGACCAATATTGATGCAGAAGGGATATTATTATTAACTAGAAAAGAAAATATTTATATAACAGATGCAAGATATATTGAGCATGTGCATAGTATATTAACATTATATGATGAAATCATTGTTTATGATATGAATGATGTATCAAAAGAAGATTATGAAAATTTTTTTATGTTCTGTGAAAATGTTGGTTTTGAAGAACATTATGTCACATATGCACAATATAAAGAATATATGAGAAAATATAAAATAAATAGCTTGGTAGAGACAGAATATATTATAGAAAAGCAAAGAATGATAAAAGATGAAGAAGAAATTAGCAGTATTAGAAAAGCATGTGAAATTACAGATAATTGTTTTTCATACATATTAGATTATATCAAACCAGGCATGACAGAAAAACAAATTGCCAATGAAATTGAAGAATATTATAAACAAAGAACAGATGGGATATCATTTGATACGATTGTGGCTTCAGGAGAAAATACTTCAAAACCACATGCAATTCCAACAGATAGAAAGATACAAGATGTTGATATCATAACCATTGATATGGGATGTAAAGTAAATGGATATTGCTCAGATATGACAAGAACCTTTTTTGTAGGAGAAGTACCAGAATATATAAAACCAGTTTATGATTTGGTTTTAAAAAATCAAACACAAACAGCAGATGATTTCAAAGATGGAGCAAGTACAAGATTATTAACAAAAATGGTAGAAAATGACTTTAAATTAAATGGATATGATTTAATTCATAGTTTAGGTCATGGAGTAGGAATGGAAATACATGAAGCACCATATATTAGTTATAAATCAGATACTTTACTAAAAGAAAATATGGTTGTAACAAATGAACCAGGAATCTATATTCCAGGAAAATTTGGGGTAAGAATAGAAGATACTGTACAAATTACAAAATTTGGTTGTATAAATTTGACCAATTCTGAGAAAAATTATATTGTAATATAAAACATTAAAGTTCAGTCTAATATATATGTTTATTATTTTTTACATCTTGTGTGTCGCAATCACTTATGTTGAAAGATAAATCTTTCAACGAATGAAGATTGCTCCAATCGCACTCACTTCGTTCGTTTGGTCGCTTACGCGATGTTGCAAAATAATAAACATATATATTAGACTGAACCATAACAACAAAAAAAAGTAAAATGGCTTAAAATCAGCAAAATGCTTGATTTTTATTGAAAAATGTAGTAAAATATATAAAGTTTTGTAATAGTATTTGAAAAATGAAAGGAGAAATGAAAATGGCATCAGTATACTCAGCAGGAGATTTTAGAAATGGAACAACATTTGAAATGGATGGGAATGTATATAGAATTGTAGAATTCCAACATGTAAAACCAGGAAAGGGGTCTGCATTTGTAAGAACAAAATTAAAAAATGTTATTACAGGAGCAACATTGGAAAAAACATTTAACCCAGGAGATAAATTCCCAGCAGCACAAATAGAAAAGAAAAACATGCAATATTTATATAATGATAGTGGATTATATTATTTCATGGATAATGAAACATATGACCAAATCCCATTAAATGAAGAACAAATAGGTGATTGTTTAAAATATTTAAAAGAAAATATGGAAGTAACCATTCTTTCATATAAAGGAAATGTATTTGCAGTAGAACCACCTATATTTGTTGAACTAGAAGTTACATATACTGAACCTGGATTTAGTGGAAATACAACAACAACATCAGGAAAACCAGCAAAATTAGAAACAGGTTTAGAAATTCAAGTACCATTATTCGTTGAAATTGGAGATATCTTAAGAATAGATACCAGAACAGGCGAATATATGGAAAGAGTATAGAAAGGTGAATCTTAATGGCTAAACTAAGAGAAGAATATAATAATTTTTTAAAGGATATTGAAAAAAATTTAAAAAACAAAGAAGATTTAGAATATGTAAAAGTTAGATTTTCAATGTTTGTGGATAAAGTTATCGATGAAATGGATATGCTTATAGATTATAAAACACAAACTATGAAGGAATTAGAAGAAAAACAAAAAGAAATTGACGAAAAAATGAATAAAATGCAACAAATTATTGATAACATAGAAAAAGATATATATTCTGATGAAGGTTTTGATTTTGAAATCATTTGTCCATATTGTGATAATCAATTTGTGATAGAGGTTGATGAAGATAAAACAGAAGTAGAATGTCCTGTTTGCAATAATATTATTGAATTAGATTGGTCAGGAGATGTAGAAGAAGATTCAAATTGTAATGGAAGTTGTTCAGGTTGTCATGGATGTGATGAAGAAATAGAAGAACAACAAGAAAATAAAAAACAATCGACTCAAAATGAAGAAAATAATGATGATGATATGTAAATAAAAAGTGCCATAAATGGAGAAAATCCATTGTGGCACTTTTTTAGAAAAAATTTAAGGGGTTCTGATATTTTCCATCTATTCGAATACCTAAATGAAGATGCGTTCCAGTAGTAGCACCATTGGTAGGCTTACCAGTAGAATCAGAATATTGATTACCTTTTACACCATAAACATATTTAGGACCAACATAGCCAATAACTTGTCCTTGTTTTATTCTATCTCCAACTTTTACAATATAATTTGGAGAACAATGACAATAGGTAACTCTGTAATTAGCAAAAGAAAGGGTAATGGTATATCCACCAGCACCTAAGAATTGAGTAAATGTGATTTCACCATCAGCTATTGCAATTAATTTGGTTCCTTCAGGCGCAGGAATATCAATACCAGAATGAGAAGAAGAGGCACCGAGAAGTGGGAGAAACTCTTTTACCAAAATATGAACTAATTCTAGTATAACCAGGAATAGGCCAAACAAAACCATCTGGATTAATGGAAATAATTTCAGAATTTAAAGTATTTTCATAATAAGCACCATTTGAACTTATCATAGGACTAAAAAAGATGGTAATAAATAAAATTAAAAAAATAAGCATAAAAATAAAAGATTTTATATTTTGAAAAATAAAAATCACCTCGTTTAAATAAAAATTTATTTTAAATTCATATTTTGAAAATAGAAAAAATAATAGATTAAAATTGAGATAAAAAATATTTTTAGATTATTTATCAAACAAATCAGAATGGGAACCAGTTCGAAAAGCTGTTAAAATTAAGTTGTTTTTATCTATAGAATATATTAGAAGCCAATCAGGTTGTATATGACATTCTCGATATCCGTTTGTAATTACCGAGCAAATAGTGATCTTTATATTTGCTCGGTAAGGGAATGTTATGTGCTAACATTTCTACAACCTGATGCAATAAGTTCATATCTAAACCACGTTTTTGTGCTAATTTATAGTCTTTTTTAAATAGATTCGTATATTTTACAGTTAACATTTATCACTCTTCTTTCTCTAAATCTTCCCACATTTTATTTAAATCAGTATATTCTTTACTTAAATTTATACCTTTTTTTGCTTCTTCCATAGTTTTTATTGTTTCTGCATTTAGTTTAGGTTTTTTTATCATAAAAGGAATGCTATCAGTTAAGACTACTTGTTTCAAAAAAATGGTGACTGCTTCAGCGATATTCATTCCTAAATCGTTTAAAGTTGATTCAACTTGTTTTTTTAATTCTGGTTCAATTCTTATATTTAACATATCTGTTTTAGCCATTGCTAAACACCTCCAATCATATTACAATACAATTGTAATACAAAAATATTACAATGTCAATACAAACAATACATAATATGATTATACAATTGTAAAGATACAAATATAGTAAAATTTATTTTGTTCCTAATTTGTCCCTTGCTTGACTAAATTTAGGATTTAAACATAAAAAATAGAAACCATGTAACTGTTGCACAGTCTGGTTTCCATTGTGGCAGGGGTAGAAGGATTCGAACCCTCACAGGCGGTTTTGGAGACCGATGTGCTACCATTAACACTATACCCCTATATGTTAAACACATTTACTATCTTAGCATAAAAAAAAGATTTTATCAATATTTTTTTTGAAAATTATTGACTTTTTTAAATAAAGATAATAAAATATATAAAATTAAATATCTACAGTGAAGAAGAAAAAATACTGTAACATTTATTTAAAGAGAGTTGGTGAAGGTGAGATACCAGCAATAAATAAGTATGGGGAGCTTTGGAGTAGATTTAGAATGAAGGTGCTTAAAACTTTTCGTTTTAGGAAATAGGGTGGAAACGCGGAATATAACTTTCGTCCCTAGTATGTGATTATACTAGGTTGATGAAAGTTTTTTTGTTTAAATCGATTAGATTCATTATCTAGCACATTTTCGTAATTTATTTCAAATCTCGATGTACAAATGTACACCTTCGGCTTGAAATAAATCACAAAAATGCACTATATAATAAATCTAATCAATTTAAGAAAACAGAGGTAAATTCATCATTTATTGCATTTTCTTATTTAATACAAAAAAACTTTCATGGACTAGTAAATAAAATTAGAAGGAGGAATTGTTATGTTAAAATCAATGGACACACTAGTTGCACTTTGCAAAAATAGGGGGTACATTTACCCAGGTTCAGAAATTTATGGAGGATTAGCAAATACTTGGGATTATGGACCTTTAGGAAATGAATTAAAAAACAATGTCAAAATGGCATGGAGAAAAAAATTTATACAAGAAAGCAAATATAATGTAGGATTAGATGCAGCAATATTAATGAACCCTACAACATGGGTGGCTTCAGGACATGTAGGCGGTTTCTCAGACCCATTAATTGACTGTAAAGAATGTAAAACAAGACATAGAGCAGATAAATTAATAGAAGAATGGGCACATGAAAATGGAAAAGATATGATTGCAGATGGTATGTCTGATAAAGAATTAATAGATTTTATTAATGAAAATAAAATACCATGCCCAAATTGTGGAAAAACAAATTTTACAGATATTAGAAAATTCAATTTAATGTTTAAAACATTCCAAGGAGTAACAGAAGACAAAACAGCAGAAATCTATTTAAGACCAGAAACAGCACAAGGTATATTTGTAAACTTTAAAAATGTAATGAGAACAACAAGAAGAAAATTACCAATGGGAATTGCACAAATTGGAAAAGCATTTAGAAACGAAATCACACCTGGAAACTTTACATTTAGAACAAGAGAATTTGAACAAATGGAACTAGAATTTTTCTGTAAGCCAGGAACAGATTTAGAATGGCATGCATATTGGAAAGAATTCTGTAAAAATTGGTTGTTAAACTTAGGAATCAAAGAAGAAAATATCAGACTAAGAGACCATTCGAAAGAAGAATTATCACATTATAGTAATGCAACAACAGATATAGAATTTACATTCCCATTTGGTTGGGGAGAATTATGGGGAATTGCAGATAGAACAGACTTTGACTTAAAGAGCCATATGAAAGTTTCAAAAGAAGACTTTACCTATACAGACCCAGAAACAAACGAAAAATATGTACCATATTGTATAGAACCATCTTTAGGAGCAGATAGAGTTGCATTAGCCTTTCTATGCAATGCTTATGATGAAGAAGAAATTGGTGAAGGAGATACAAGAGTTGTATTACACTTACATTCAGTATTAGCACCATTCAAAATTGCCGTACTTCCATTATCTAAAAAATTATCAGAAAAAGCACAAGAAGTACATGAGAAATTATCAAAGAAATTCATGTGTGATTATGATGAAACAGGAAGCATCGGAAAGAGATATAGAAGAGAAGATGAAATTGGTACACCATATTGTTTAACAGTAGACTTTGATACACTTGAAGATAATACAGTAACGATTAGAGATAGAGATACAATGGAACAAATTAGAATTCCAATTGACGATGTAGAAAAATGGCTAGAAGAAAAATTAGAATTTTAATTTTGACCATTTGGGACAATTGGGGACGTTTCTGTTTGGACATTTTATGAACTTTGAGGAGATTCCTTAAAGTTCATTTTCATAAGTTTGAAGCAATATAAAAAAAGGTTCCAGATATAGATGGAGCATATAGAGAATAAAAATAAAGGATGATAAAAATGAACTACAGAATTGTAAATGGCTCTATATCTTATGGAGCAGAAACCATATTAGAAGAAATCAATTTTGAAATAAAAGAAAAAGATAAAATAGCGATTGTTGGAAGAAATGGAGCAGGCAAAACAACCTTTTTAAATGCCATTATTGATAATGAAATTTTAGAAGAGGGAATCGGAGAAGAAAAATTTCATGTATATAAACAAGGAAATCCTGTGATTGGATATTTGCAACAAATGAACTTTCAAAATTCTAATAAAACCATGTTAGAGGAAATATTAGAAGTTTATGAACCAATTCTAAATCTAGAAAACAGAATACAAGAAAAGGAAAGAGCCTTGCAAGAAAATACAGATGAGAAACTCATAAAAGAATACACAAATGCTTTAGAACAATATGAAATACAGGGTGGATATCTATATAAAAAAGAATACGAAACAGCAATTAAAAAATTTGGTTTTAAGGAAGAAGATAAAGATAAAAAAATAAGTGAATTTTCTGGAGGACAACGAACGAAAATTGCTTTTTTAAAGTTATTATTAAGCAAACCAGATATTTTATTACTAGACGAGCCAACAAACCATTTAGATATTGTAGCAATTGAATGGTTAGAAAATTATTTAAAAAATTATCCAAAAGCAGTTGTCATAGTTTCACATGATAGAATGTTTTTAGATAAAATTGTTAATAAAGTATATGAGATAGAATATGCTAGTATGGTGGAATATACAGGAAATTATGCAGATTTTGAAAGGCAGAAAAAGGAACGATATGAAAAGCAACTAAAAGATTATGAGTATCAACAAGCAGAAATTAAAAGACTACAAGCTATTGCAGATAGATTTCGATATAAACCAACCAAAGCGAAAATGGCATTATCTAAATTAAAAAAGATTGAGCAAATGACAATTATCGAGAAACCAGAAGAATATGATTTAAAAACATTTTATGCAAATTTCGATATAAAAGTACAAAGTGGAAAAATGGTATTAAAAGTAGACAAGCTAGAAATTGGATATGATAAACCAATTGCAGAAATATCTTTTGAATTATATAAAGGGCAGAAATTAGCTATCATTGGAGAAAATGGAACTGGAAAATCAACATTGTTAAAAACACTAAATGGTAATATACCTAAAATTGAGGGAGAATTTGAATATGGATATCATGTACAAACAGGATATTTTGATCAACAGATGGAATTTTCAAATCCGGAAAATACTGTATTTGAAGAAATAACGCAAAACTTTCCAGAATTAACAACAACACAGGCAAGAACTTTGTTAGGAACATTTCTATTTACAGGAGAAGATGTTTTTAAGAAAATAAATGTACTATCAGGAGGAGAAAGAGGAAGATTACAATTATGCAAAATTTTAAAGAAACAACCAAATGTCTTATTATTAGATGAACCAACAAATCATATGGACATTGTGGGGAAAGAAAGTTTAGAAAATATCCTAAAAGAATATACAGGAACCTTAATTTTTGTATCTCACGATAGATATTTTGTAAATAAACTTGCAGATTGTATATTAGAATTCGAAAATGGAAAAGTAACATTTTATAACAAGAATTATCAAGAGGTTTTAGAGTATAAAGAAAATCAAAAAGATACAATTGATGAAACAAAAGAAGTAGAAGGAAACATAAAGCAGGTAAAAGAAAAGAAAAAAGAAACCAATCCATATTTTATAGAAAAAGAGAAAAATCGAATACAAAATAAGATGAATAAAATTGAACAAGAAATCAATGATAAGGAAAAGAAAATTCAAGACATTGAAAAAGAGATGACGAAAGAAGAAAATGCTTCAGATTATATAAAACTAAACGAATTACAAGAAGAAATACAAAAAATCAATCAAGAAATTGAAGAAAAAATGCAAGAATGGGAAAATTTGAATGATGAACTTTAAAGGAAACTTTGAAGTTCATTTGTTATTGCTTATGATACTTATCATGATGAAAAATTTAGAGAAGAGGTTGGATTCGAATATGTAGATTTAGATACATTATACAAAGAATCTGATATTATTTCTTTACATTGTCCATTATTAAAAGATACAGAGAAAATGATAAATAAAGAAAGTATTGCAAAAATGAAAAAAGGTGTTATTATCATTAACTGTAGTAGAGGAAAATTAATTAATACAAATGACCTTGTTCAAAAACTATCAGAAGGTAAAATTGGTGGAGTAGGATTAGATGTATATGAAGATGAGGAAGAATTTTTCTTAAGAGATATGTCTAATAGCTATGTAAGAGATAAAAACCTATCTATATTACTTTCTATGCCAAATGTATTTATTACTTCTCATCAAGCATTCTTTACAAAAGAAGCTTTAAATAAAATTGCTAGTGATACATTAGAAAATATAAAAAATGAAATGGAAACTGGAACATGTGAAAACGAACTTTAAAGATATTAAGATGAACTCAATTTATTAGACTAAAAGTTTAATAAATTGGGTTTATTTTTTATAATCACCATATTTATAAAATAAAAGATATATTTTATATAAAAAAATCATTATTTCATAAAAAACAACCCTAAAAGGTTTTTATATATGCTATAAGTGATTATGAAGTATATAATGAAGGATAAAAAATGGATTTAAGAAAATGTGGATTTGAAAATGTAGAAGAAGATATGATTTATAAAATTTATCACAATGACATGGAAGATTTACAAAATATGAATCAATCAAAAGAATATATGAAAATCACAAGAAAAATAAAGAAGATAGAGAAAATATTATTCAAAGAATTTACGAAAGAAAATGTTAGCAAATATATAGAATATACAAATGAGAAGATTAGTATAGAAGCAGAAAGTCAATTTGAATTAGGATTTAAAACAGCGGTGAAAATTATTTTTCAAGCATTAAAATAATCCTAATATATTATTAGGATTATAGGCATATATATTACTTTTCTAATTTATTTTTTCTTTGTTTGAGTTGTTTGTTTTTTTGTTTGGTTCATATATTGCACTAGTTTTCTGACAATATCTTTTTTATTTTCATTCAAATTATTAAATCCAGCAATGCTCTCATCTAAATCACTGTCAGACATATTTAAATAATCTTTTAAAACAACTGTAGGGGTTACTTTATATAAATTACATAGTTTTACTAAAGTGGTTAAACTTCCTTTTGTTTTATTACGTTCTATATCTGATAAATATCTTGGGGCAAGACCAAGAGACTCAGCAACTTCTTCTTGCGTTAGACCTAAAGAAATCCTGATATTTTTTAAGTTTGACCGATTAGAATTTGTAAATTGTCTTTTTCTTTTTTCATTATGACCTCCCAGCTGTTAAAAATTATTTTTCCCAAATAACCAAAAAATATGTATAAATCTATATAAGAATATCAAAAAAGAAAATGAAATAACATGATTAAAAATCCACGTTAATATGCAGGGAAATTTCATCGATTATTACAAGATTGTAATATTTCCAATAAATAAGAATCGTTTATTAAGCAGTTAAACATATTTGATTTAACTGTTTTTTTCTTATCTTCTCCTAAATATTGTTTATGAATACTTATAGCTCCCT
>CASEIX010000039.1 GCA_949288095.1 uncultured Eubacteriales bacterium | reverse complement strand
ATTATTGATTTCTAGCATAAAAAATTCATTCACTCTCTTCTGATGTTTTGGTATTTTTATACTACCATATCTGATTTTATTTTTCAACATTTTTCAAATATTTTTTTATTTTTATTTTCAATGTCCGAAATTTCTTTTTTATTTAAATTTATTTTTTTATCATTTTCATTTTTAATATTTTCTTTTATTTTTATTTTTTCATTTTCTATTTTTTCTTCTTCTAATATTTTTTTGATTTTATTTAAATATTCTAATTCGATTTCTGAATTTGAATATTTTTCCAATAGATTTTTTTTATTTTCTTCAATTTCATACTTTGTATTTCTATATTTTTCTAATTGCAATTTTTCTTCTTCTAAATTTTGATTTTCTCTCAATAATTTATTTAATGGCTTTTCCCTAGATCTATCTGTTCCAATTTCGTCTAATTGTCTTCTGTTAATTCTATCAATTGCACGCTTATATGAAACATTGTCATCCCCTGTTCCTACTAAATTGGCAATTTTTTGTATTAACACTGTTTGCTCACTTTTTTGCAATTTTACTTGTTCTTGGTTGACTACAATTGTAGATAAAAATAAAGTTTCGTCCATTTTTGTTTGTTCATAAAAAAATTCATTTCCTTTGGATTTATCTATATTAAATTGTTTTGAAATATCTTCTTTTTTATCATTAAATATTTGTGGATTTTTCTTTCTAAAATCTCTAAATACTTCAAAAGTTTCTTTATTATCTAGTGTATATTCTATTTTTCCAGAAAAATCTTCTTGATTCCATGGTTTATATCTTTCAAAATTAGAATATGCTTTTCCATTTTTATTTTTAGAAATACCATATAACATATTGACAATAAAATTTAATATGGTTGATTTTCCTGTTTCATTTTCCCCATGTACAACATTGATATGGTCATTAAATTCTAATTCTTTATCTGTTAATTTTCCATACGCATTTATTTTTAGTTTATCTATTTTCACTTTTTCACCTCTATTCTAATGCTTCAAAAGCAATTTCAACTGCTTTTTCTATCATTTCTAAATCTTCTTCTCCGTGCATGTTCTTTTTCTTTTAAGATTTCTTTTACAAATAATCCCTTTAAAGTATGTGAATTTGCTAACTTTTCTAAATCATATTGTATCTTTGTATGATCTTTTATTTTTATGATTCTTTCATTTGTTAATAATTTATATAATTCATATCTATCAATTTCAAAATTTCTCTTTCCTGTTAGAATTATTTTTATAAAAGAATTATCTGGTATCTCTAAATCATTTATTTTTTCAATTAATTCATCTTTAGAAATATAATCTGTTATATCTAATTCTATTTCTTCAAAATTATTTTCACTTAATGGAATAAATTCTGTTTTTAATTCTCCATTTTCCTTTATTTCTCCTACAATCATTCCATGTTTACCTAATTCATCAAATCCTAAAGAAACTAAAGAACCAGGGTATACAATCTTTTGATTTTCATAGGTATGATAATCTAATTTATGAATATGGCCTGTTGCTACATAATCAAAACCTTTTTCTTCTAATATTTTTTTTGGTATAGAATTATATTGTTTTTCTTCTAAATTTGCTCCATCTACTGTACTATGAATAACTAATATATTCGTTTTATCTTTATTTTCAATTTCTAAATTTTCTATTCCACAACTTGTGCAATAAAAATCATCAAAACCATATCCATATATATCTACATTTTCTAATTCTACTTTTTCAATTTTTGATGAAAAAATGTGTACATTTTCATTCCATTGAAATTGATTGTAATAAGAATTTTTAATATATGGATCATGATTTCCTGGACTAATATATATTTTGGTATTTGGAATTTCTTTAAATAATTCATTAATATATTCTATTGTAGATTTTCGAATATATTGGTGTTCATATAAGTCTCCTGCAATAAAAAGAAATTCAATGTCATTTTCTTTTATATATTCTATGACTTTTTTAAATACTTTTCTTTGTTCTAATCTTTTGATATCTCCTAAGTTTTCTCTATCTGACAAATTTACAAAAGGACTATCAAAGTGTATATCTGCTATATGTACAAATTTCATATTTTCTCTTCCTTTTCTAATAAATTTTCTATTTTATTATTTATTTTTTATACCTATGATTGTATATGAATTGTCAATTTTTTTCAAGTAGATAGGCGAAAGTTTTTTTGGTTTTTTGGTTTTTTTACTTTAATAAACTTAAAAAATCCACAAATATTTGTGGATTTCTCATAACATGTATATTAATCATCTTCATTGATTGGACCAAATAATTCATCAAATTTTGCTTCCAATTCTTTTTGTAAATCATATATATCATCATCTTCTTGAGCTGGTTCTTGTGGAAGCACTGGTGCATCATCAAAACTATTTAAATCTAATGCATTTTCTTGTTTTTGTTCTGTTTTTTCTGATTGCATGTTTATTAGTTCTGTCTTTGGCTTTGTTTCTTCCTTTTTCTCTTCACTTGATGGTACATCATCAAATAAATCATCCAATGATTCTACTTTTAAGTTATTTGCTTTTTCTTTTTTCTCATCTTCTGGCACATAAGGATTATATGGATTATATTTTCTCCATGGTCCTCTTTCAATCTCACCAATATCATTATGGCTAATTTCCAATTGTCTCATTTCTTTTGCCATCGGATGTTTGAAATAATAGAATTTTTGAGCTTTTACAGGTTTGATTCCTTTTTCATATATAATACATAAATCATTGTCCATTCTTCTTAATTCATCTGGTGTCATTAGGGCTCTTGCCATTACTTGGTCTGATACACTTTTTCCTGTTTTCCAGTTTTGTCTATCCCTATTGATAGAAATACTATCTCTTTCAATTGTCTTTTCTCCTAATGCTTTTGAGAAATATTCCACTGTTTTATATGAGTTACTCCCTAAGAATACGTGTGTATCACAGTTACCCATGATGGTTTCGTATGATTTTTCATATACAGCCTCTAATTGGTCTATATTTTGTAAAATAACACTAAATGATATTTTTCTACTTCTAGATGTAGAAATCTTTTTATCAAAATCAGGTATTTTACCAATATTCGCAAACTCATCTAGTATGAAAAAGGTTTGTTCTTTTAATGCTCCACCATTTTGATCTGCATAATCATATAATTGTTGTATCATTTGTGCAAAAAATATGGTTAGTAAGAAGTCATATGCTGTATGTGTGTCTGATGATATAACATATACAGCTGTTTTTTCATTTCCGATTTCCTCAAAGTTAATCGTATCTGTTGAAGTTAATTCAGCAATTTCTTTTGAATCAAATTTACCAAGTTTAGATTGCAATGAACTTAAGATAGAACTATATGTTTTTTCTGGTGCAATTTCAATAGATTTATAGTTCATTCTTGCTGGATGGTCATATGGTAGTTGACTCATTAATTCTGTAAGAAGGTTATTTCCTCCATTTGTGTTAGCAGCCCTGACTAATTCCGCACAACTAGCTAAATTTTGTTCTTCTTCTGGTCTTGTTGCTAATAAATAATAAATTAATGCTTTTAGTAACATTTCAGCAGAGTCATCCCAGAATGGATCTGAACTTCCACCTTCCGATTTTTGTCCTTTAACAATCGTATTGGCAATAACATCAACATCTAATCCTGATGATATATGCATTAATGGATTATATCCATCACTATATTCTGGTCTTACAAGATTTAATACTTTAATTTTATATCCATGTGCTTTTAAATATCCTGCTGTTCTATCATATAGTTCCCCTTTAGGGTCTGTGAAAACATAAGAACCTAACATCTGATAAGCATTTGGAATTGAGTATGATGCAGATTTACCAGATCCTGATCCGTCCAACTACTAAAACGTTTACGTTTCCTCTTTTATCAACTGGTAAATAATTATTTTCTGCTAAAATAATTCCTTTATTTTTACTTAATATTTGATATTGTTCTCCTCTTTGACTCCAATCACTTGAACCATGTTCTATATCAGTAAATTCATTTTTAGGAGCTGATCTCACAAATCCTATAAAGAAAAATACAGAATAGAAAATCGTGACAACAATTAAGGTTGAAAAATATGTTCCCATAGCCCCTTCTGTTAATACAGTTCCTAATGTATTCAATGGATGTGTTATTGAAGTTCCAAATGTTTCAATAAATGTTGTTAAATTAAATTGTCCACTGCTATTGGCTTGAAATGCACTATGTGCTATAGGCGTAACAAATACTATGGCTATAAATATCCATAGTATTGCAAAAATGATAAAATTTGTTCTATTTCTTCTAATTGCTCCCTCTATTTTGTAATTCACCTTAAATCACCTACTCTTTTGTTTATATCTCTTTATCATTATCCTTATCTTGTCTTCTAGATTCCAATTCTTTCTGATTTCTTATATCTTGTAATCTTTTCGTACTTTTAATATCTTTTGGAAGTTTAGCTGATTTTATGACTTGCCCTTTTTCTACTCTTCTTGTCATTGTTCCATCATCTTCTAAGATATTTGTTATATTCCCAACTGTTGTATCTATTACTTGTCCTTCTATTCTTCCTTCCCCTATATCTGTTTGACCATGTTCTTTGGTATCAATTCGTTTATCTGTTTTATTTTGAAGTTCCTTTTCTATAACTCTTTGTACAATGATACAACATCTTAATACTTCACTTTCGGAACTTAAATTTCTATTTGATCCTGGATTATTCATTTAAACTTTCCTCCTTAATCCTCTTTTTTGTCCTTGATTTCAAAGGCAAAATAAGGTTTGTTTGGTTTCAACTTACATTTTCCTTTTACTTCATTTGTTTTCTCATCGAAATAAAGTACAGGTTTGATTTCTTCTGTAGTTTCTGGGTCTATGACACATATTGGTCTCTTTAAATTTGGCGTATACTTAAAATCTTTGATTTCTGTTTCATTTTCTGAATATATACTATCAAATTTCAAAGGCATTGGTTTTTTACTGATAGAAACTTTATTACCTTCCAAAATAGCAGTATTAACAACAACTCTATCTTTTCCAAAAGACAATATAACCAATTCATCTTGATCTACTGATGGAAAATCCACATAAAAGGTTTTTCTTGTCATATCTCCTCTTATTTCATTTGTTGATTCTAATCTTTCTAAAACATATTTAGGATATTCCTTTATCAATTCTTTTGGAGTTTTAATAATTTGATAGATGACTGTATTTACTCCCTTCGGATCTGTAATGCTAAAGCTCTTTCCTTCCCATGTCTCCATTTTTTTCCCTCCGTTTCTATGTTTTTTAATCCATAGCTTGTCATTTGTTTTATACAACACTCACTATTTATTTTACATGAAAATACATATATTGTCAATACATATTTTATGTAAATATATGTTTTTTTCTTAGTCTTTCCTTGGATTAAAGGTTGATATATGATTTAATTGTTCAAATATTTTCTTTTCTTCATTTGTTAATTTTTTAGGTACCATAATTTTGACTTCTGCGATAAGGTCTCCTCTTGAACCTTTTCCATCTTTATATCCTTTGCCTGGTATTCTGATTTTTTCTCCACTTTGTATTCCTTGAGGAATATATACTTTTGTCTCTTCATCGATTGATTGAATGTTTACTCTTGTACCTAATGCTGCTTCCCATGGAGTGATGAATAAATCTGTATACATGTCGCTACCTTGCAATTTAAACTTTTTATCATCTTTTATGTTAATTTTTATAAATAAATCTCCATTTTTAGCCCCATTGATTCCAGGTTTTCCTTGACCGATTAATCGTATTTTTTCACCATTTCTTATTCCTTGAGGTACTGTTACAGTAAATGTTTTCATTTTTCCATCAACTGTTCGTAAAGATATTTTCTTATCTAATCCATAAAAAGCCTCATAAATGGTTGTATTAATTTCTGTTTCTACATTTTCTCCTCTTAGTGGTTCTTTTCCTTTTTTCTCACTTTTTTCCTCTTGTTTTTGTTTTATATTTCCAAAAAACATATTTATAATAGAATCTTTTCCTTTCATATGAAATTGTTTATTGACTAAATTATGTGAGTTCCATATTCTATCATATTTTCTTTTTAAATTTGGCACAGATAAAATTCTATACGCTTCATTTATATCTTTTATACGTTCTTCTGCTAAACTATCCCCTATATTTACATCTGGATGATATTTTTTAGCAGCATTTCGATATGCAACTTTTATTTCATCAATAGAAACTCTGCTTGTTTCTAACCCCAAAATTTTATAATAATCTTTAAAAATCATTTGACATCCTCCCCAATAATCAGGTGTTTTTATTATACCATAAAAATGAAAAAAATCCATAGTTTTATGGATTTTTTATATAATTCTTTTATTTGTTACAGGTCTGTCTAATCATCATTATTCTTGTGCTAACTCTATCAATTTGTCTAACAGCTCATGATACTGTATCCCTTCTGCTTCAAATAATTTAGGATACATACTGATTTTTGTAAATCCTGGTAATGTGTTGATTTCATTAATATATATTTGATTTGTTTTATTTTCAACAAAGAAATCTACTCTTGATAAACCTTTTCCATCTATTGCTTTAAAAGCTTTTATGGCTAATTTTCTGATTTCATTTGAAATTTCTGTATCTAAATTTGCAGGAATTATCGTTTTTGAATCTTCATTTTGGTATTTTGCATCATAACTATAAAATTTGTCAGCAGGTTTGATTTCTCCTACGCAAGATGCTATTACATTTTCATTACCAAGTACAGCACATTCTACTTCTTTGCCTTGAATTCCTTTTTCAATTAATATTTTTTTATCAAACTTTCCTGCATATTCTATATATTCTTTTAATTCTTCTTTATTTCCCGCTTTGTTAACACCTACACTTGAGCCAGAATTTGAAGGTTTTACAAAAATGGGAAATCCAATTTCTTTTTCAACTAAATCAACACTTTCATCTAAAGTCATTATTTTTCTATTAAATTCTTTATCAATATATTTATATTTATCTCTATCTTTCTCTAAATATATATATGAGGCTTGACGAATATTTGCTTTATCAAATATAACTTTTGCATATACTTTATCCATTCCTATAGTTGATGCTAATACACCACATCCAACATATGGTTTATCAATCATTTCAAATAATCCTTGAATGGTTCCATCTTCTCCATATGAACCATGTAGTACTGGAAAAAGAACATCTAATTTTTGCAAATATTCTATTATATTTTCTATTTCTTGTATGTCATATAAATCTTCATCAATTTTTACATTTTCCATTTTATTAGTTCCATTGTATTGATACCATTTTCCATTCTTTGATATATATATGGGAAAAATATTATATTTTTCTTTATCTAAATTTTTTAGAATAGACTTTGCTGACATAACAGAAACTTCGTTTTCTGTTGACATACCTCCAAAAATAAGTCCTAATTTTGTTTTCAAATTATCCTCTCCTTTATTTTTGTTTGGTACATTTATTTAGAATATTTTATTGAAACTCTTTTTTTATTTTTTCTGCTATATCAAAGAATCGCATACCATTTGATGCTTTAAATACTATAACATCTTCTGCTTGAATTGTTTGTTTTAATAAATCTATAATCTCATCTTTTTTTTCAAAATAATATATATTTCTTTCATCAAATCCGTTTTCTCTTGCGGACTCAGCAATATATTTTGCATTTTGACCACTACAAATTAAAATATCTACTTGATTTTCACATACAGTTTTACCAATTTCTTCATGTAATTGTTTTGCAAATTTTCCTGTTTCTAATATATCTCCTAATACTGCAATTCTTCTATTTGCTTTCACGCAATTCATATATGCTAAACTCGCCTTCACAGATTCCACACTAGAATTATATGCATCATTTATTAACTTAATACCATTTTTTAGTTGTATAACTTCCATTCTATTTTTCGTAAGTGAAAATGTTTCAATTCCTTTTTTTATATCTTCATTTTCTATGTTTAATAATTCTCCTACTGTAATGGCACATAAACTATTTAATACAAAATGTTCTCCTCCAACAAGAACTTTTATTTTTTCTTCTTTATTGTTTAAATGAATTTGGTATTCACTACCATCTTCATGTAATTGAATCTCTTTTGCTTGTATATCACTTTTTTCATTGATTCCATATGTTTTTATGTTTATTTTATCTTTATTTTCTTCATACCATCTATGTAATAAATCATTATCATTATTGATAACCATATATGGATTTTTTGCACCATCTAGTATTTCTAATTTTGCCTTTAATATATTTTCTCTAGACCCTAAATTTCCTATATGTGAAGTACCTATATTCGTAATAATACATATGGTAGGTTTTGCAATCTCGGAAAGTAAATGAATTTCTCCAAAATGATTCATTCCCATTTCTAACACAAATGCTTCAATATCATTTGGTGCATTTAATATCGTAAATGGCATTCCAATATTATTGTTATTATTTCCTATTGTTTTACATATTTTATATTTTTGTACTACAACATTAGAAACTAAGTCTTTTGTACTTGTTTTTCCTACACTACCAGTTATAGCAATTACAGGTACATTATATATATCTCTTTTATAACTTGCTAATTTATATAATGCTTGTAAAGTATCTTCTACTTCTATAATCACTTTGTCTTGATATTTTTCTATATCTTGCTTATCAACTTCTATACCTTGAACAATAACGCCTATTGCCCCATTATCTAATGCTTCCTTCCAAAATACATTCCCATCAAAATTTTCTCCTTTGATTCCTATGTATATATCTCCTTCTTTTATTGTTCTTGTATCTTTAGAAAATTCTTTACATACTATATTTTCATTTCCTGTAATCAATTTTCCATCTGTACATTCTAATATATCTTTTACCGTTATATCTTTCATGTTTATTTCCACCTCTATATCTTTTTTAGAATTATATGATTAAATTTCTTTTTTTGCAACTATATAGGAAAATATGGATAGAATTTTTTCAATTCTATCCATATTCTTAACTATTGTTCTACTGCTCTATTTGCTATTTCGATTGCTTTTGAAACAATATTACCACAATCTTTAGAAGAAACATTTCCCCAGCTTCCTCCGTCTTTTTTTACTTGTTCATATACTCCTAATTCTCTTGCAATTTCTTCTCTTAAATTTTCAGAAATTAAATGACGATTCTTAGACATAATTTCCTCCTAAAAAATTTAAAATTATAAAACTGTATATACAACTTTATATGTTTAGTATTCTCTTTTTTATAGAAAATTATTTTAACAAAATTTTTATGTTTTTCCTTTTTTATCATATGGAAAAATCTGCTTTTTTTATTTTATAAATTTTATGTGAATTATATATAATTTTTCAACTAATTATGATATAATAAAAAAGACATTTGAAAAAGGAGAATTTTATGAACACAAAAAATATGGAATTAGAAAAGCCAATAGATAAAGTAACTTTATTGGGTGTAGAATTACAACCTAAAGAAGAAATAAATAATGAACATAAAGCATTTTCTCCTAAGGAAGAAAAGACTATTGAAAAAAGAGAATTTCATCCAGTAGAAAATTATCATCCTGAAAATGATAGACATTTACATTCTACCGGTATACGTATTTTTGGATTTAGTATTTTACTTTTTATTATTTTATTATGTATTGCATTTTTGATATTTACTTTTGTAAATAGTAAAAATGAAAATATTATTTCTGGAATCAGTATAAAAGGTGTCGATGTTTCTGGCCTATCAGCAGAAGAAGCAAAAGAAACAATACAAAATTATATTAATGAAAATCTACCAGAAAACATCAATTTAGTACATAATGAATATGAAACAAGTATTCCGCTTTCTGCTCTTAATGTTAATTTTGATATTGATTCTGCTGTTGAGCAAGCATATGAAACTGGTAAATCTGGTAATATATTTGAGAACAGTTTTACAGCTTTGAAAACATGGATAAATCCTATGGATATAGAACTTACAGCAACTTTAGATGAAGAACAATTAAGAACTGCTTTAAATGATATTTCATCTAAGCTACCTGATACAGTTATTGAAAGTGGTTATTATATAGAAGGTAATAATTTAATCGTTACCAGTGGTTCTGAAGGTAATGTGGTAAATGTGGATCAAATGTGTACATATATAAAAAATGGTATTTCAAATTTAACATTAAAAAATAGAACCTTAGATATTGCTACTGTTTCTAAACAACCTTCTGAAATTAATATCGAAAAAATTTACAATGAAATATATAAAGAACCTGTTGATGCTTATTACACACAAGATCCTTTTGCAGTTTATCCTTCAGAAAATGGTTTAGATTTTGCTATATCTTTAGATGAAGCTAAAGATATGTTATCAGAAGAAAAATCAGAATATGTTATACCTTTACAAACACTGTATCCTAATGTAACAACGAATATGATTGGTACAGAAGCATTTCCAGATATGCTTTCAACATATTCTACTAGATATTCTACAAGTGATAGAGATAGAACAACCAATTTACAACTTGCCGCTTCAAAAATTAACGGTACTGTTCTAATGCCTGGTGAAACATTCTCATATAACCAAGTTGTAGGAGAAAGAACAATTGCTGCAGGCTATAAAGAAGCTCCTATATATATTGAAGGTGAAGTTGTTGATGGATTAGGTGGTGGAATTTGTCAAATTACTTCTACATTATATAATGCTGTTTTATATGCAAATTTAGAAATTGTAGAAAGAAGTAATCATCAATTTGTTCCATCATATGTAACAGCAAGTAGAGATGCCACAGTTGTATATGGTTCAATTGATTTTAAATTTAAAAATAACAGAGATTATCCTATCAAAATAGTATGTTCTGTTTCAGGCGGAATTGCTAGATTTGATATATATGGTTTAAGAACAGATAATGAATATGAAGTTGAAATTTCTTCATATGTAACTGGTAGCACAGCTGATTCTACTTATTCAGAAGCATATAGAATCTTAAAACAAAATGGTCAAGTCGTTAGTACAGAACTATTATCAAAAGATACATATAAAAGGCATTAAAAATGCAATTTGGGACAATTGGGGACGTTTCTTTTTGGACATTTTTTATATAAAGTTATTTTTAAGCCAATATATAAAAATGTCCAAAAAGAAACGTCCCCAATTGTCCTAAATGCTTTCTACATTGTTAAAACTCCATTTCCTGTATCTGTTATGATTAATATATCTTCTTCTCTTCCATTTTCTGCATTGATGTATATTAAAAATTCTTTATCATTTACTTTTCCTTTAAATTCATAACATAAGATTTCTGTTTGCCATTCTGTTGGAATAATGGCCATTCCTTCACTTGTTAATTCTAATTTTGGATTCAAATTTTCTTTTGCTTGTTCACTTGTAATTTGTATATTGCTAATGTCTCTTTCTGTATGATTATTTAAATATCCTGTTGTTTCAATTCCTAATATTTCTCCATTGTCTAAAGCTACTTTTACTTTGATTAAGTCTGGATATGCAATGACATCATCTTGTTTGTATGCATAATTGATTGTTGTAATTCCTTCTTGCGTAATGTAGTAAGTTTCTTGCATATTATGAAATCGTCTATTTTCTAAAAATTCTTTTCCTTTTTGTGTTGCTTCTTCTTGTGATAAAATTTCTGCATTGACTTCTCTATTGGTATTCATATAAATAACATGTCCACCTTTTTGAGAAATAGATATATTGATATTTTCATCATTGTTACCTGTAATAGAAAATGTATAAGCTGGAATTGTTGCATTTTCAGATAACCCCAAATTAGATATTTCTTGTATTTTCTCTTTTCCAATAAATTCTTCTACAAGCCCTTTTGCTGTATTTTCATCAATATCGTCTCCCGTTAATCCTTTTTTTTCCGTACTTGTCATATGTTCTGAATAAGCTCCATCATAAATCAAACCAGAATATTCATGAAAGTTTTCTTCTAAATTACTAAAACTTTCTTTGGATATATTATCTACTTGTTGTGCAAATGCTACTGTTCCTTTTTCCGTTAATTCTCCCCATTCAAACCTTCCTCTATTTAAGTCTTCTGATAACTGATTTAATGTGTTTTCTAGTTCTGTACTATAAGAATGTAATTCTTCAAGATTGGCTAAATCTTCTTCTGTCAGACTTTCATTATATATATTTTTTCTGGATAAAGAATAACTATAATCACTTACTTGATTTAAAAATTTCTCCGTATTTTCTAATTCTTGGCTTTCAACTGGTAACATACTTAAATAACTTTGTGCTAAATTGGCTTCTCTCCAAAGATTTGTTAGTGTTTCTGCACCATGTTCTGGTGTCGTAGAAATTAATGATTTTGCTAAATAGGTTTCTACATTTTGTACATAATCTACCAATTCATAAAATGCCATATTATATGAATTTTCTGATGCTTGTCTATATTCTCTTTGTTTTTTGTATAAAATCATTCCTAATATTGCTACTACAATTAAAAGAACGACAATGATACTAAACATATGTCCTTTTTTTAGTCTTTCTTTCCATTCTACTAATTTATTCATTCTTTTCCTTCCTTTCCTTATTTACAAAATCTATGTTTTCCTATCGTAATCACATGTGGTCTTGACCATATCCAACTATTGGTTGCTGTATCTGGATTAAAATAATATACACAACCTCCTGTTGGGTCCCAACCATTTAAAGCATCTTGTGCCGCCTTATATACTGTAGAATTTTCATCAATCGGTGCATTGATTTGCCCATCTGCTACTGCTGTGAATGCGCCTGATTGATAAATCACACCAGAAATAGAATTGGGAAATCGAGAATCTTTTACTCGGTTTAAGATAACTGCTCCAACAGCGACTTGTCCTTCATATGGTTCCCCTCTTGCTTCTCCATTAATTGCTCTTGCCATTAATTGCACATCTGATGTATGAGAACTTGCTGCATAACTGACATTTTGTTTGGAGTGATTTTGATTAAATGTGACAAAAACAATTAATGTTATTACCAATATAATAAATATACTTAAAATTTTAACAATATTTTTCAAATCATCACCTCTCATGTAAATACATTTTCTATCATTATTTTTTCTTTTTTATAAAAATTTATTCCATTTTTTGAAATTTTATTATATTTATGTTAAAATTGAACTACAAAACAAATTCAAATAATAAGAAGTAATTTATTTTCTTATTATTTCTTAAAAGGAGATTATCATGAAAATTTTAATTTTTTATGCATCTTATGGTGGTGGACATCTGAATGCTGCAAAATCTATTCATGAATGTTTAAAAAATGATTATAAAAATAAAAACATAGATGTAGAATTAATTGACTGTATGAAATATGTCAATAAAGCCCTAGAAAAAATGACAACAAAAGCCTATAATGAGATGGCTAAAAAAGCCCCTTGGGCTTGGGGAAGAATTTATTCTGATTCTCAAAAAGGACCACTTGCTCATATTACTAGTAGATCTAATAAAATTATGGCCATTAAACTATTAAGACTTTTAAGAGAAAAACAACCTGATTTAATTATTTCTACACATCCTTTTGGAAGCCAAATGTGTAGTTATTTAAAAAGAAAAGGTAAAATCTCTGCAAAAATTGCAACCATTATGACTGATTTTGCGCCACATGATCAATGGTTAGTTGGTTCAGATTATACAGATTACTATTTTGTCGCACATGAAAATATGAAAAAATACTTAAAAAGAAAAGGCATTCCAGATTCTAAAATATTTGCAACAGGAATTCCTTTATCTAGTAAATTTTTAAAAGATTTTAATAAAGAAAAAATCTTTAATGAATTAAATTTAAAACCAGAGAAGAAAACAATTCTATTTTTTGGTGGAGGAGAATTTGGATTAGGAAAAACGAGAACGGTTGAAATTTTTGAAGGATTTGTAAAATACTGCAAAGATATGCAAATCATAGCTATTAGTGGAAAAAATGAAAAAATGAAATTAGCTTTTGAAAAAATTGTTTCTGAATATCAAAGAAAAGATAGTGTTCTTGTTTTTGAATATACCAGCCAAGTTCCAGAATTTATGAGTATTTCTGATTTAGTCGTTACAAAACCTGGTGGATTGACAACAACAGAAAGTTTGGCATCTCATTTACCTATGGTCATTATTAATCCAATTCCTGGTCAAGAAGAAAAAAATGCAAAATTTTTAGTAAAAAATGGCATTGCCATATGGATAAAGAAAGATGATAATGTAACTGACGTTCTAGAAAATTTATTTTCACATCCAGAAACTTTAGAAAACATGAAAGAAAATACAAAAAAATTAGCAAAATTGCATTCTACTAAAGATATTTGTGATATTTTAGTAAATCATTAAAGGGGTAACGCGGTACATCTGATGATGTACCGCGCTTTTTACTAGAGCTTAAAATCCCTAGCCCTAGTTACCCAAATCTGTCCATCTAAGAGATATGGCGTCCAATCAGACGACATCTCTGCGATGAACCTGGGAAGTACAATTCTTCCCTTTTGGTCCAAGGCTCTAATCCCCAAGACCTTTACGCCTTGTTCGACCTCTCCCGATTCTGGAATAATCAAAATTTCCTTGCCTTTTACAGCAACCAAAACTTTTTCTACTCCTTTCAGGTTTGACCGATCCAGCAGGGCCTTTGGGATTGTAATCCTTCTCGCATCATCCAGCATTTATACTCCCCTTTCTGCTAGGTTGCAAGTACTTTAATTATACCAGATTTTTTTAATTTGGTCAGTTTATGTTAAGTTATTTATAATTCTCTTCTTCCTTCTAAGGCTTTTGTAAGTGTAATTTCATCTGTATATTCCAAATCACCACCTACTGGTATTCCATGTGCTATTCTTGTTACTTTTATTCCTAAAGGTTTAATTAATTTAGATAAATACATTGCTGTTGCTTCTCCTTCCACTCTTGGGTTCGTAGCAAGTATCACTTCTTTTACTGTTCCATCCATTAATCTAGCTAATAATTCTTTTATTTTGATATCATCAGGTCCTACACCATTCATTGGGGAAATGGAACCATGTAAAACATGATATACACCTTTAAATTCATGTGTTTTTTCCATAGCAATGACATCTCTTACATCTTCAACCACACAAATAGAAGATGTATCTCTCTTAGGATTACTACAAATGGGACAAGGGTCTGTATCAGAAATGTTATAACATATACTGCAATATTTCAAATTCTTTTTCGCTTCTAAAATGGAATTTACAAATTCTTTTGTTTCCTCTTCTGAGCTATTTAATATATAAAAAGCAAGTCTTGCAGCTGTTTTATGTCCAATACTTGGTAATTTTTCAAAACTTTCTATTAATTTTTCTATTGATGGTGAATATAATGACATTTTGTACCTCCATTTAATTTGTTTATATATTCCTATAATTTAAAAAGAGATTATTCGGAAAACCCTATAATCCCTTTTATTTTTTACATAAATCCTGGTATATTAAATTTTCCTAATTGATCAGCTTGTGCACTATCTACTTTTCTTAAAGCTTCATTTACACATGTTAATATTAAGTCCTCTAGCATTTCTACATCATCAGGATCAACAACATCTTTTTGAATTTTAATTTCTTTAATCACTTTTTCTCCTGATACTTTTACAGATATTGCGCCACCACCTGCTGTTGCTTCAAAATCTTTGCTTGCTAATTCTGCTTGTGATTTTTCCATATCCTCTTGCATTTTTTTTGCTTGTTTCATTAAGTTATTCATATTCATTCCGCCGAATCCTCCCATTCCTCCTGGGAATCCACCTCTTTTTGACATAATTTCACATTCCTTTCTTTTATAAAATATAGTTTTGTTTTTTTATTCAATGACATGAAATGGTATATCTGAGTCATTTGCAATACTTTTAATATTTGGTTCTTTTGTTTCTCCTACATTTCCTACATTTGTAATATATTTTATATTCATTGGTTTTCCTGATGCCATAGAAACTAAGTTGGTAATTTCTTTTATATTCTCTTGTTTTTCCAATACCGTCTTTCCAAATGATGTTAATCCATTAGGGAATTCTATTCCTACTGTCATATCATTTATTTCTCTAGCTCTTGTATTCATTAAATTTGTATATAGTACAATTTTTCCATTTTGCTTTAAGTCTCTTACAATTTGTGACCAATATTCCTCTACTTTATTAGAATATGTTGATGTTTCCATCTTCTTTGGACCACTATTTGTTTTCTTCTCATTTTTTTGTACAGTTTGTGTCGTGCTTGTAGGTGTATTATATGCCATTTTTACATCCATACCAACTGGTTGTTGTCTATAACTATTCATATTACCTGTATGACTTCTTAAATAGTTTTCTATTTTTTCTACTCTTTGTTCTAATTCACTATCACCAGCTTGATGGTTAATTGTTAATTTACTACAAAGTTTTATAATGCCTGCTTGAAAAATAATACTTTTTTGTGTAGAAAATTTCATTTCATTTTCTAGCTCAGAAAATGCATACACTAAATTGATTAGTCTTTCTTTTTCAACTGTTTCTGAAATTTCCTTTAGTTTTATTTTCTCCTCTTCACTATATAATTCTACATGGTTCGTTGCCTTATATAGCAAAATGTCTTTTACATATTTTATCATTTCCCATAATAGGTTTGAAATATCTTTTCCCTCTTCTAAAACTTCATTAACTGTTACAAGTGCTTTATCGACATCATATTGTATAATCGCTTCTACAATATCATGAACATATACCATTTTAGGAATTCCTACTAAGTCTTTTATTTTGTCTTCATTGATTTGATTTTCACCATCTTGAATACATCTTTCTAAAATGGATAATGCATCTCTCATAGCTCCTTCTGATAAAGTAGCAATAATCTGCATAGCTTCTTTTGTTATTTCTATATTACTTTCTTTACAAACAATTTCTAATCTTTTGATAATATCTTCATTAGATATTTTCTTAAAATCAAATCTTTGGCACCTAGATAAAATGGTTGCTGGTAATTTTTGTGGTTCTGTTGTAGCCAATATAAATTTTACATGTTCAGGTGGCTCTTCTAATGTTTTTAATAAAGCATTAAATGCTCCTGTTGATAACATATGTACCTCATCAATAATATATACTCTATATTTGGCTTTTGTTGGCAAAAAGTTGACTTCTTCTCTTATACTTCTAATATCTTCAACACTATTATTAGAAGCTGCATCCATTTCTACAATATCTGTTAAAGAACCTGAAATAGCCCCTTTACAAATTTCACATTCATTACATGGCTCTCCATCTTTTGGATTTAAGCAGTTGATTGCTCTTGCTAATATTTTGGCAGCAGATGTCTTTCCAGTTCCTCTTCCACCATTAAACAAATATGCATGTCCTACTCTATTTGCCATAATTTGATTTTTTAATGTTCTGGTTATATGTTCTTGCCCCACCATTTCCGAAAAATTCAATGGTCTAAATTTTCTATAAAGCGCTGTGTACCCCATAATTATCACATCCTTTATAACAGAAAAAAATGGTCCTACTATTTAATCTCTCTATGGAAAGTATACCACATAAAGATAAACTACTTATTGCTGCTTCCTCCCGGACCTGACAAGATTCATAGGTCTTTATTGGATACTCTCCATACAAAGATTAAATAATATACCATTTGTATTATATACTGATTTCCATATTTAATCAAGTGTTATTTTAGAATAATTTAGTTATGAATTCTTTTAAAAACAACATCTTTTAAATCTGTAATTTCTGTAGAAGTACTTCCCTCTTCTATTACATTACCTGTTGGTAACTCTGTTTTTATTTCTGCTTGATATTCTTTTCCACTTTCTAATGTGATTGTTAAATCAAATGTTAAATTCACTTTTAACTCGTCTTCTGTAATACCCGCTTTTTTTAATAATTCACTATGATTGATTTCTTCTTCATCAGATTGATATTTTGTTACATTATTATATGAACATCTAAATGCAATAATGCCCCCCTGATTTGCTATTTTTAAATTCTTTAAATCAGATTCCACATCTCCTGTATATTCTAAGCTTTGTACCATATCTTCATTATTAAATTTAAAAATAACATTCTCCTCTTGTGCATTTGGTTTATATAGTTTTACATTATCTACATTTTTTGCCTCTATTTGGAAATTATCTATACGAACTGATTTTATAATTTCTGTTTTATCATATGCATCATTTTTATCAATATATAGGTAGATATCATTTGGTTGATGTACACCAAATGACCATCTTGTATTTGTTTGTCCATCATCTATGCCTTCTTGCGTACTAATAATAGCAATTTTACTTAAATTAAATGGCATATTGGTTTCTCCTTCTACATTATATCTTAAAACTAACATACCTACTATAAATAAAATAACCACAATAATAACCATTATCATGCAAACATGAAAACTTTTTGTTTTGGTT
>CASEIX010000038.1 GCA_949288095.1 uncultured Eubacteriales bacterium | reverse complement strand
TAATAGGTTATTTGTACAAGCTGATGGCAAACCTATGCACCCTTCTACAATTAGCAAATGGTTTGTAAAATATGTAGCACAAATAGGCCTACCTGTAATTAACTTTCACGGGTTAAGACACACAAACGCTACACTTTTAATATCGCAAAATATTGATGTAGCAGTAGTAGCAGCAAGATTAGGTCATGCACAAATTACAACAACATTTAATTTCTATGTACACCCTATTATTTCTCATAATAGAAATGCAGGAAATGTATTACAAAACTTGTTACTACAAAAAAACTAGTCTAAAATCTTTTTTCAAATTTCACTAAAGTGATTTAAAAAGTCATTAAATTTTTCACGATAAAAAAGTAAAAGACTACTAAATATAAAATTAGGTTTCCCATAGTCTTTTACTGAAAATTTATTAGAAATATCAATGGTTTTTGAGGATTTCTTCCCCAACTTTTCCCCCATTCTACATAAAAATGCCATTTTCAAGCATTATTGCAACCAATTTTTAAGCAACAAAAAATCACTAAAACCGTCACAGTTCTAGTGATATATACTTTGGTTGCGGGGGTAAGACTCGAACTTACGACCTTCGGGTTATGAGCCCGACGAGCTGCCAACTGCTCCACCCCGCGATATAAATTTTACAAAAATAATTATACTACTAATAAAGTGCAATGTCAACACTTTTAGAAAAAATACAATATTTTCCAATAAGCTTTAAATTTTAAACTCCTATTTTAAAATTAGAATCATTTTCAAATTTTAATGAATGCCCACCAATCAAACTTTATCATCTTATATATTATATTCAAAAAAGCCAAAAATATTCCTAAGCTAAAGGAACAAAATGCTAAAACAAGAACAAAGAAAGACAAAAAAAATAAACAATAAATAATAAAAAATAAATTATAAATTAACAATTAAAATCTAAAAACAGTATATTTTTTTATTATATTGTGATATACTAAGCTTGCAAAAAGGTAAATATTGAAATAAATACCTTTTATACTATAATCATTATAAAAAAGTAAAAAAGAAAGGATGGATTATTATGAAAAATGAATTAGTTATAAAAAGATGTAAATCTTGTGGAGCAACAGTAAAGGTCATTGAAGACTGCAATTGTGAAGGATGTGGTATTGTTTGCTGTGGTGAACCAATGGAAATTTTAAAACCAAATTCAGTTGACGCCGCAGTTGAAAAACATGTTCCTAATTATGAAAAAGTTGAGGATGAAATTTTTGTTACAGTAAATCATGTTATGGAAAAAGAACATTTTATTGAATGGGTAGCTTTAGTAGCAGATAATAAAGAATATATGGTTAAATTATATCCAGAACAAAATGCTGAATGTCGTTTTCCATATATCCCTGGTTCATGCTTATATGCTTATTGTAATAAACATGGTTTATGGAAAAAAGAAGTTGAATAATATTTTTTATTCTTAAACTTATTCTTACAAGACATATAAATCATAATAAACATAGTAACTCTAACCTATTAAGCTTTAATAAGTTAGAGCTATTTTTTATATATTTATTTACACAGTAGCTTTTCAATTTCTTATTTTTGATTTTCATTCTCATTTTTTCTTATTTCTTATTTTTCAATTTTTTTCATTTTCATTTTTTATTTCTCATTTCTCATTTCTTATTTTTTGATCTTATTCAACTTCTTCTGTAATATTCACATTATCATTTTCTTGTATCTCTAAAGTATTAGCCATATTGGTATCTGTTGTTTCAACAGAATTAGTACTATTCTCCGTCTCATTTGTTTCTTCTAATTCCTCTGCTTCCACACAAGTAACAACTTGTTCTCCTATATCTGCTATCAAATCACTTGCGTTTGCAACTTCATTTGTAAATACACCTATTAAATATGTATTTTGACCATAGATAATGCCATAATCATGCACATATCCGTCATAAGATCCATATTTGTGAGCTACTTCATACTGTGGTAAATTGGCTTTTAGATATCCTCCACCTGATGATATTTTCATATTTTCAATTAATTCACTATATTTATCGGCATTTTGATATAGATATTGTAATACATCATAATAATATGAAACATTTGCAACATTTAATGAATAAAAATCTTCTATAGGTTCTATATCAGAATATTTTGTTAATTCTTCTTTACATTTTTGATAGCCTATATGATTTATTAAAATATTTAATGCCGTATTATCACTATTTACTATGGTTTGTTCTAATAAATAAGAAATTGGTATTTTTTCTCCTACTAAATAATCCGTAGCAGTACTTCCATCTCCTGCTTCATAGTCATCACGATTATATATTAAGGTGTCTGATAAGTTTAGTTCTCCATCTGCTATTTTATCATAATACAGCATAGCAACTGGAACTTTTATCGTACTTGCTGCTGTGAAATATGTATTTTCATTATAAAAATAATACTTTTTTTCTTCTACATTGTAAAAGAAAAAGAAAAAGTTGTTTTCGTTTAAGTTATTTTCTGTCATAATTTGATTTATCAAATTTTCTATATTGTTATCTACTGTTTCTTCAATAATTGGTTCTTCTATGCTTGCTGTTTCCATGCTTTCCTCTTCTTTTTGTTCTTCTACTTGTTCATTTACCTCTTCTTTACTTCTCATAATATAACTATATATAACAATTCCTATTGCAATAACTGCACATATAGAAAGTCCTATTTTTAGTATTTTACTATCAATTTTTAACTTATTTTTTTCTTCTTTTGAATGTTTTCCTTTTTTACTCATGTACTTTACTCCATTTTTATTTCATTATATCATAAAATTTTGTTTTTTCTTAAAATTCACCATAATTTCACATTTCTCGTTCTGGCAAAAAATCCTACTTATACAACATTCTATTTCTAATAAAAAACATATTGTTTCTCGACAACTTTTCTTAATTTTCTAATTTAACTTTATATTTATACCTTTAACTTTTCAAAAGAGCACACAAATTGTCGACAACAAAAAATACATAGCATTTTTCTATATCACATATTACAAAAAACTGATAATTATTTTTCATTATCAGTTTTATACTATTTATATTAATATTTTATCGTTTGATTTTTTATTTCTATACTCTAGCTTTATCTTTTATTTTATAAATATTTTTTATATATAATTTGATAATTATATATTTTATCTCAAAAATCCATTAATGATTTCCTCTTCTGCCTCCTTTTCAGATAGCCCTAGTGTCATTAATTTTGTTAATTGTTCACCTGCAATTTTTCCAATAGCTGCTTCATGGATTAAATTAGCTTCTACATTATTTGCTGTGATTTCAGGTGTCGCTGTAACAATGGCATTATCTTTTATAATGGCATCACATTCACTATGTGCAAAACATTTTTCATTTCCATATATTTTAGAAACAAATTCTTGTTTTGAGTTTTCTGTTGCAACAGATCTAGAAGTAACATGTGTACTAGAGTTTTCTCCATTTAGTTGTACATCAAAAATAGTTTTTGCATATTGATTTCCATCTGTCATGATTTTTTCTGTTACTACAAAGTTAGTATCTTTTTCTAAAATGCCTTTTGTTTCTCTAATGGTTGAACTAACACCTTTGATTTGTACACTTTCCATTTCTAAGCTACTTCCTGCTTTTAAATATACTTCTGTTACCGGATTTAAAATTCTTTTTCCGTCTCCATTTCCTTCTCCATAATGTTTTTCTATATATCTTACTTTAGCTCCTTCTTCAAGGTAAAATCTATGAATACCATCATGTTCTGAATCTTTATGATGATCATTATGAATTCCACATCCTGCTACTATAATGACATTAGCATTTTTTCCAATATGAAAATCGTTATATACTAAGTCTTTTAATCCACTTTCTGTAATGATAACTGGTATATGTATAAATTCAAATTTTGTATTTTCTTTTACATAAATATCAATTCCTGATACATCTTTTTTGGTGACAATATTGACATTTTCTGTTACTTGTCTTTCTACACCTTTTCCATTCTTTCTAATATTGTATGCACCTTTTGTCATATTTTCTAAATTAGAAACTTCATTCAAAAGTTGTTCATCTATTTGATTTAAATTATTTGACTCCATATTTTCTATCTTCCCTTCTTTCTGTATGATTTTTGGTTTGTACATTACAAATAAATCTATTTCTTCCCTAATATGTTTTTCTTATCATTGTCTTTAAAGTTCTTATTCAAACACTTACATAATTTAATCTTTTTGACATTCTTTATTTATTTTACAACAACCTTTATTTTTTATCTCATTATTTAATATTTCTTCACTTGTACCAATTTTTTGTATTTTTCCTGATTTCATTAATATGATTTCATCAGCTATTTCTAAGATTTTTTCTTGGTGTGATATGATAATGGTTGTCCCTTTTGTGATTTTACTCATTGTTTGGAATACATCTATTAAATTGTTAAAACTCCATAAGTCAATCCCTGCTTCTGGCTCATCAAATATGGTTAGTTTTGTTTGTCTTAAAGCAACAGTTGCAATTTCAATTCTTTTTAATTCTCCACCAGATAAAGATCCATTTACTTCTCTATCTACATATTCTTTTGCACATAAACCAACTTTTGCTAATGCATCACAAGCTTCTTTTTTCGTTATTTTTTTATGTGCTGCTATTTTTAATAAGTCATAAACTGTGATTCCTTTAAATTTAACTGGTTGTTGAAACCCAAAACTAATTCCCAACTTTGCTCTTTCATTAATTTCCATATTGGTAATATCTTTTCCATCAAAGATAATTTTTCCTGAATCTGGTTGCTCAATTCCCATGATCATTTTTACTAATGTTGATTTTCCTGATCCGTTTGGTCCTGTAATAGCAATAAATTTTCCTAAATCTATTTTTAAATTTATATTGTTTAATATTTTTTTGTTATCTCTTTCAAAACATATATTTTCTAATTCTAATATCATGTTTACCTCCTATTTTATTTCTTTATTTTCTTGTTTAATCTATTTTTTATAGTGACTTTTATACAGCTTTGACATTTGGGATTATTTTCATCATAGTCACAATCTAAGTCTCCTAAATCCATGATTTTACTTATGTATTTTTCTAGTTTTTTCGTAGTATCTGGTGACATAGCATGTTTCATAGATTTTGCTTCTTCTTCAGCATCTTTTTCATCTACATCTAATATATCTACTAAAAACATTTTTATAATGTCATGCTTTTTTATGATTTCTTTTGCTTTTTCTTCTCCTTGATATGTTAGATTGATATCTCCATATACTTCATATTCCACCAAGTCTAGTTCTCTTAAATTTTTTATGGCTCTATTGACACTTGGCTTTGTAATTTTTAGTTTTTTAGCAATATCTGTCACCCTGACTTTTCCATTACTCTTTTCTAATATATATATCGTTTTTAGATACTCTTCTTGGGAATTGGTTAGTTTCATCTTTTCCTCCTTGTTAGTTTACGCTAACATTTTACTATGATTTTTTATCCTTGTCAAGTAATTTGGAACAATTGGGGACGTTTCTTTTGGGATATTTTGGGGGATGTGAGGGATAAACTCATTTTTTCCTTTTTATTAATTAGAGATAAGAAAAAAATATAGAATATAAAGTCATTTCACACAAATCAAGTCTTTTATATTTTCATATTTGGCATCACCAATCCCGCTAACTTCTTTAATATCTTCTATTGTTTGAAACTTACCATTCTCCTCTCTATAATTTACTATTTTTAATGAAGTGGCTGGACCAATTCCTGGTAATGTTTCTAATTCTGTTTGTGTTGCTGTATTTATGTTAATTTTTTCATTCTTTTTTTGCTCACTTTGCGCATTTGTTTGCTCTTCTTGTATCACGCCACTTGATGATGTTACATACTTTGAAGTTTCATCAATCATATTTGTATTTTGATTTTGTTCATTTGCTTCATTTCCTTCTATATTCTCTCCTATTGTTGGTATGTATATTTTCATTCCATCTTCTAGTTTAAATGCCAAGTTGATATGTTTGGTATCTGCATTTTCTTTTAATCCTTCTGCTTTATTAATGGCGTCTGATATCCTACTGTTTTCTTCTAATTCTACTATCCCTTCTTTATTTACCGCTCCTGATACATGCACAATAATTTTACCAATTTCTTCTTTTGTGTTTTCTTCACTTTCTTCTGAATCCTCTTCTATATTTTCTATCATATTTTCTTCTGTAGAAATAATGTTATCATCTTCTTTAGTATAGATATAGTATAAAAAGGCAATGATAATTATTGAGCCAATCATTATCAATATAATTTTTTGTTTTTTACTAAATTCATACATCATAGTTATTGGATATATATTTAAATATATCTTTTCCCTCCTCATATTTATTTAGGTTTTTCAATTGGTTTTACCTATAAACCTACAATATATATTAAATTTCTTTTTTCTTCACTAAATATACATATTTTCGTTATAAAATAATATTAGGCTTTTTTAATTTTTTTGTTGAATATGAAAAATCGATTTTTCAATAAAATTAGGATTGCAAAATTCGACAAAATGCTATATAGTATTACTATTATATGATTAAATAAATTCATTATTAGGAGTTTATAAAATGAAAATACATGTTAAAAAAATGCTTATACTGTCTTTTTTATTAATAGCAGTATTGTTTACCAATTTGAATATTGTTTATGCAACAGATAATGATACAGACGCACCAGAAATTGCCTCTAGAGCAGCAATTCTGATTGATAATGAAACAAATAAAGTGTTATATGATAAAAATGCAAATGAAAGAATGTTCCCAGCAAGTACCACAAAAATTATGACAGCTATATTGGTATTAGAAAACTGTGATTTAAATGAAACTGTAACAGCAAGTTATGATGCTCTTATGTCTATCCCTGAAGGTTATGTAACTGCTGAAATTCAAGGTGAAGAACAATTTACCGTTGAACAACTTTTGGAAATGTTGTTAGTACATTCTGCAAATGATGCAGCAAATGTGTTAGCAGAATATGTTGGTGGTTCTATAGAGAGCTTTGTTTCTATGATGAATACAAAAGTAAATGAATTAGGTTTAACCAATACACATTTTACAAATACTTATGGATTACAAGAAGATAATCATTATACGACAGCATATGATTTAGCTAAAATTATGCAATATTGTATTCAAAATGATGATTTCAGAAAAATTGCTGGTAGTGTATCTTGTTCTATTCCTGCAACTAATCAGTCAGGTGTGAGATCTTATACATCTACTAACCAATTAATTCTTCCTGATAGTCCTAATTATTATAGCTATGTTACTGTAGGGAAAACTGGTTTTACAACAGAAGCTGGAAGATGTTTAGTTTCTTGTGCCTATAGAAATGATATAGAATTAACCTGTGTTGTATTAGGTGGAACACTTTCAGATGATAGTACATCTTCAAGGTTTACAGATAGTGTTTCTTTATATGAATATGGATTTAATCATTTTTCTTTAAAAAATATTGCAAATCCAGGAGATATTATTACTTCTATCGAAGTATCTAATGCTACCCCTTCTACAAAATCTTTAGATTTAGCTTTTGTAGATAGTATTCATGCGTTAGTTAACAATTCTGACCTTGAAACAAATTATATTCCTGACATACAACTAAATGCTAATATTTCTGCTCCAATTGCAGAAGGTGATGTACTTGGAAAAGCGATTTATACAATTGATGGAATTTCTTATGAAGCTGATATTGTTGCAACACACAATGTAGAGAATTCTCAATTGCTTCAATTTGTATTACAAATTGGTGGTATATTTATTGCTTTATTGGTTACTTTTGAAATCTTCTTTTCTAATAGAAAAAAGAAAAATGCTTAAAGATATTCTAAAAGGCAGACAAGATTTACTTGTCTGCCCCTATTTTTATATACTTTCATTTCTTTATAATTGATAATCTTTTCCAATAATAATGGTTACATCTACTTTACTAGAACTTCCTCCTCCGCTACTGTCAGAAACATTTCCCACTCCTATGGTTTCTTTTATGTTACTCATGATTGTTGTTGAAACATCTTTTTTATTTGCTATGATTGTTTTACTTGTAGAAGTTGTTGTTCCTGTTCTAGAAACATTATATCCTTCTTCTTTCAATTTATTTACCACTTCTTGAAGTACTTTACCATCATTGGTTCCATTTAATACTTCTATTTTTACACTTGAATTAGAAGTTGTTGAACTACTAGAAGTTGTATTTGTAGTATTGCTTGCTGTGTTTGTTGTATTTCCATCAGTTGTTCCTTCTTCTGTTAGTTCTTCTGGATAGAATAATTCTTTTACTAATTGTTCCGTTTCTTCTTTATCTACTACAAATATACTCACATTGTTTGTTTGACTTAAATCAGGAACACTTCCTGGTAATGATGCCGTTTGTAAATTTTGTGTGTTAAATTCTACAGCATATGGTAAATAATCTTTTAATACATCAAAATTTAAATTTGTTATTAAATTTCTACTAGCAATATCTAATATAGAACCTAATTTAGTAATATTTTCTAATTTTACTGTTTGTTCAACAACCGCTGTAATAAATTCTCTTTGGTTTCTCATTCTTCCTATATCATTATCACCATATTCTGAAGGGAAACTTGTTCCATCATTATTTTTTCTAAATCTTAATAATTCTTCTGCTGCTTGTCCATCTATTTCTTGTAATCCTTCTTCAAAATGAATATGTAAGTCCTGTGATGTATCATCATAATTCATATCTGTTGGAACATAATATTCAATTGGACCAATGGCATCTACTAATTCGATTAATGCTTCTGTTTGAACAATTGCATAATATTGTAAATCTAATCCTGTTAACTCATTGACAGCTTCTACTGTTTCCATAGGCTCTCTTGTTATGTTATAAATAGCATTTATTTTGTCAGATGCCACTGCTCTTTTGGTATTTTTACCTGTAAAAGAATCTCTAGGAATTGACAATAATACAGCTTTTTGTGTATTAGGATTATATGAAGCTACAATTATCGTATCTGTTAAAGCAACTCCTTCTTGATCTGTACTAACCCCCATTAGTAGTACTTGAAGTTCTCCTAGACTTTTTCTAGTGTTTTCATCATGTCCTACCACAGTTGCTAACATACCAGATAGTCCTCCTCCATTTTTATAGACTTTATATGCAAATACACTACCTGCAATTAATAAAATTAACAAGATAACTAAGCATACTTTTTTCCACATTTTCATTTTCTTTTTTGGTTTTTGTTTTATATTTTGGTTTTTCTTTCTATTATTTTTTGTATTTTTACTATTCGGTTTTTGTCTTTTGTTTGTTCTATTATCATTCACTTATAATCCACTCCTAAAAAATCATGTAATTAGTATAGCAAATATCTTATCAAAAATCAACAAATAAAGACAAATTTTAAGAATTTGTCTTTACCCACTTTCATTTTATTTTTTATTCATTTTCACTTACTTTTGTAAATAGTATATCCAAAATATTATTTTCATTCATTATTTTTCCTATATAAGATTCTTCAACAGCTGTATAAACCTGGTTTTGTGGTTCTATTTCTCCACTTAGATTTACAAGTAATAATACAATATATACAATTAGTATTCCTCTTAAAATTCCATAAATGATACCACCTAATTGATTTAGTTGATTTAGAATTGGTAATTTTGAAACTAAATTTGCTAGTGCCGTAACAAATTTTAATGCAATTCTTATAATAATATATAGAATTAAGATAACCGCTCCTTCTATAATATTGATAGAAATGGTTCTTGCTGTTTCAGGTAACATGTTATTTTGTATTGTTTCTACTACTTGATTTGCACCTTCTTTTTCATTTGTCATAATATCATTGGCTTCTTCTAAAATTGCATTTTGAATTGTCTCATCAATTCCTGTTACATTGATAATAACATTTGAAACTGGTTTATATAATAACAATGTTAATACAATGGCAATGACAAAGGCAACTAATTGTATTGCTAAAGTAATCAAACCTTTTCTATATGCTAAAAACGTTGATAATAAAATAATAGCAACAATAATAATATCTACCACGATACTCATATTTTATCTCATTCCTTTCTTTCCTCTATCATAAATTAATAATTTCTACTTTGTCTCTATAAATAATGCCAGCTATATTATCTGATACTGTAACATTTGATACTTCTTGATTTGCTATATATCTTTTGACAAGCCATCCACCAGTATTAATAAATTCTACTTCTGTTCCCAAATTTAAAGCAATCATATCTCCTTTTGTATACATTTCTTTTACAGATGTCTCTACTGTATATTTTTGTGTATTTTTGCTGTCTACATTAATAATATTAATTACAGAGTTTGCAGAAAAAATTCCTGAAGATTCTTCTTGTATGGTTGCAAAATGATTTTTCAAATCAATAGATTGTGCTGTTATCTTTTTATCTTGGTTATCAAAAACAACAGATTCTTGACCATTTTCTATTACATTAATGGTATCTGTATACATACATACAATCCTATCTTTGTCTTGATAATCTATGTTAACAATTAATTTATTTTGCTCACTTTTATAGTTATTTTCATCAGAATTTCTTGGGTCTGTTCTTGCTTTTTCAATAGAAGTAATTCGTACATTGGATTGGATAATCGTTCCTGATGTATCTACTTCCGCAATGGCTAAATATTTATTATCATTAGAGATAGCTACATCCACAGCCATTGTATATGATAAAAATGAAATAAATAAAGAATTTCCCTCTGGGTCAAATACTTGAACTTCACTTTTATAACTGGTTCCAGTCATAATAACTGCTACATATCCATTTTTATTCACATACACTTTTGAAATATTTCCTTCTACTTCACTCTCCCATGCGATTTCTTTATCTTCAATGACATAAATCTTTTTTCCATTAGATTCTCCAATAATCAAAAATCTGTCTGCTGAGCTAAATAATGGATTGGTAATTTGCACTTCTAAATTGGTTTCTTGTTCTCCATTTGATCCATATAAAGCTAATGTATTTTTGCTCAATATTCCTATATATTTGTTAAATGCATATATATTTGATGTTTCTCCCTCATCTAATTCAATGGTTGTAACACCATCTTGTGAAATTTCTTTTCGAAATATTTCTACATCAATCCAATTTCTAAATTCATTGTTTGTAATGTATAAAGCTACAATAACAATGACAGCAATAACAAAAATAGAAATAGCAACAGATAAAACAATTTTTTTCGTATTTATTTGTTTATGATTTGTTTCTGGTTCTTCCCAATAATCTCTCATTCTATTTCTCCTTATCTTTCGTTAATGATATTCTACTATACTAAATTTAAAAAAGCAAGCTAGCACCTGTTTTTTCTACTATTTTCTCCTAATTTAATATCTACTTAGGAACTGACTAACAACACTTCCTTTATGATTTCTTTTTTCTCATACTGATTTTTAAAATTTGAATCAATCCTATATATCCAAATATAGGATATAATAAGTTTACCAAATTAGAAAAACCAATATTGCAAACTAAAACAGAACTGATACATATTAAAATTGCATATTGCTTATATCTTTTTTTCGTATGTGCTATATTTTCTAATAGACTGGTTCCTAAGGAAATACTAGTTGTTAGGATAGAACTTAAAATAATAAATCCATAGATATATTCAAATACTAGTGAAATTTTCGAAGTAACATATACTGCTGGCATTTCTAAATTTTGTATATTTACATCTATTTTTGTTAATATAAAAAAGACAATAAATGATAGCAAAATTATGAAAATAGCAGTTAATACAGAAATCATGCTTTGTTCTTTTTTATTACTGATAAGATTTCGTAAAGCAATGTGTACAGGGATTAGCAATATCGTATTATAACTGCCATATAACACACTATCTAAGAACCATTTCCAACTGGTATTTTCTGGTACATAATGCATAATTTCAAATATATTTTTAAAATCTATGACATTGATACCAATTAGTAATAAACTTCCAATTAATAAAGGTACTATATATTGACTCACCTTAATCAGACCTGATACATCTCTTAAAAATACAAAATAGCAAATAAATGCCAATAAGGTACTTCCTATCAAAGCATGTATTCCCCATTGTTGCTCAAAATATGCTCCAAATCCTGCTATCATAATGTAAAATGTAATTAAAATAAATATGTTCATGATGGAATTAAAAATTTCTAGATGTCTTTCCTGTTTTATAAATTTTTTTAAAAAGTTTTTATAATTTGTTACTTCATTTTCTTTACTAATACTTAACACTTTATATGTAACAAGTCCTAATAATATACTAGAGATGAGCATTCCCCAAATTCCATGAATACCATATTGATAAAAAAATATATAAATTTCTTGACCTGATGCAAATCCCGCACCAATCAATGTCCCTATTATCACAAATACGGCTTTTAAGATTTTTCTCATTTTGACCTTCCTTCTTATTTTCATATATTCCAGTATTCAACATTTCATAATATTTTATGAGGGTTTTCCCTTTTTATTCCATTTATTAGGAGCAATTTTCCATGTTTAAGGGAATCTTATATATATCATATAAAAAAAGAAATGATTTTGCGTATCTAAATTTGAATATAGAAATCCTTTAATAAAAAAGTGAGGAATGTTCATTTTGCCTATGATTTTTGGCAACAATGAAAGAGGCTCACTTTTTTATTTTAGAATTTCTATGAAAATTTAGCTTATACAAAATCATGTAATGACTTTATATGATATATATAAGATTCCCTTAAACATGGAAAACTGTTCCTAAATAATTTCTATTTTTTTCTTCTTCTCTTTTGCCATACAATTAAACCTACTATAATAATAACAGATGGTACTGCGAATATAATAATTCTAACAATTGTATCTTGTTGCTCTGTAGCTGTATAAGTTACTGTTCCTGTGCTCTTTCTTGCTGTAATATCTTCTTCTCTATCTGTCAAATATGCCAAAGAATTTAATACCAAGTCCTTATTATATGTTGAAATTTGTATTGCTGGATATTGATCATCTTGTCTAAGTCTATAATCTGAAATGAAATAATTTTCTCCATAAATAATTAGTCTTGATGTTAGTGCTGATTCTCCTGTTTCTTCATTTGCTTCTGTTATTGTTTTTTCTAATTCTGCACCAACCACAAAAGGACCTGTTTCTTCTCCTTCTACTGCTGTTGTTGAACTATTATTAAAGTTTGTTCTGAAATATGCACCTTCACTAGTTGTTGCTAAATCTGTTTCTACAACATTTAAATCATCTAATCCATCTTCATTAATATTGATTTTTGTTGCGTTTGCAAGAATAACTCCATCACTATATATATCTTCTGTTATTTTTGAATATCCTAAATTTGGAATAATTAAATTTGGTGAACCTGCTACCATTCTTGAGGAATCTGTTTCCATGATAACGCCCACTTCAAAAGGATTTACTCCATATAAAGCTAATACTTCATTTACATTTGGTAAATCCACGGATATTGCCATAGCTGCATTTAACCATAGAATATTACCACCTCGATTAATATAATTGATAATGGCTGTCTTTGCTTCTTCACTAAAGTCTTGTGTTGGTGAAGGAATTACTAATGTGTCACAATCATCTGGCACATTTCCTGTTGATAAAATATTTAATGTTTCTACCTCTGTTATTTCGTTTTGTAAATATACATTTAAATAACTCATACCATAATCTAAGGTAAAGTCATCACTATATCCCTCTAGGAAATATACTTTTGGAATATCATCTGTTGTAACAGATATAATAGCACTGGTTAATTTTTCTTCAGCAATACTAATGGTTTCATAGGTTGTTGTATCATAAGTTACTAAATCACTTGATGTTAATACTTTTGAACGATCTCCACACTCTACAATAATTCCTGTTGAATCAGTTTCTATACCATATTTTTCTGCCAAATCTGGTCTACTATTTGCATCAACTGCTTCTGCTACAATTCTTTCATTGGCACTTTTATATTGTTTTGCAAGTGACAAATCTGCATCGTCATCTGCATATCCCACAAAATATATATGAACATCTTTATCTATGTTTTTTACTCTTTCTTTACTTTCTTCTGTTAATGTATATAATTTTTCTTGTGTAAAATCTAATGGTGTTAAATCTAAACTTTGCATACCAACATTAATTGCTAAAAATACCATTATAATTAATACAACTAATATGATTGTCTTTGTACCATCAATTAACCATTTTTTCTTTATTCTTTGTACAAATTTACTTGTTTCTTTATCTTTTTTATCCTTTTTTTCCTTCTCTTTTTTTACTTTTTCAATCTTTGCCTTTTCTTCTTTTGGTAATTTCTTTTCTTTTTGCTCTTTTGGCATTTTTTGTTTTTTTATCTTTTCTTCTTTTTCTTTCAACTTCACTAACCTCCTTACCTTACACTTTTTCTTCTTTGCATAACAATAACTGTTAACAATATACACATAATTGTAAATGTTATAAGGGTTACTGTGTCTGCAATATCAATTTGTCCTGATGGAAAATTAGCAAATATATTGATTAATGAAAAATTGGTAAATATATCACTAAAGTTTGGTAAAAACCATGTTAAGATAAAAAATCCAATTGTAATAACACCTGCTACAATTTGATTTTCGGTTATACTTGAAGCTAATAATCCAAAAGATATGTAGCTCATAGCAAGTAATAAGAATCCTAATAAAGTAACTAGTGCTGTCGTTAAATGTGGTGTTCCAAAAAAAGATAATATTCCAAAATACATAAATGTACAAAGTTCCGTAATTACCACAATTAAAGTAGCTGATATAAACTTTCCTAATACAATTTTTGTGATACTAATTGGTGATGTTAATAATAATTGTTCTGTTCCAGACTTTCTTTCTTCTGCCAATGTTCTCATTGTAAGAATTGGTGTAATAAATGTTAAAATCGTTGCACCTGAATAAAATATATATTCAAAATTCACACTTTGATAATCAAATACGTCTGTATAGAAAAATATACTAAACATGATTAAAAATAATCCTATAAATACATATCCTATTGGTGAAAAGAAATAAGATTTAAATTCTTTTTTTATGATTGCCCACATTATTTATTTCCTCCTTCGATTAATTTCATAAATGCATCTTCTAGTGTTGTATCTGCTTTCTTCATCTCAAATATAGTTATATTCTCTTTTGCAAATTCAGAGAAAATCTTTTTCCTTAAATCAATATCTTTATCTGCTTCGATTAAATATTGTTTTGTTTTATCTTCATTTTCTTGAACTAATTCTATATTTTTTATTTCTTTTATTTTATCTTTCATCGTTTCTATCTTATTTTCTGTATCTTCTACTGTAACATAAATACAATTATTATTACTTACCTTGTTTTCTAGATTTTCTGGTGTATCAATTGCTACAATCTTACCTTTATTGATAATAATAACTTTATTACAAATTTGACTAACTTCTGATAAGATATGAGAACTTAATATAACTGTATGTGTTTTTCCAAGTTCTTTAATTAAATTTCTAATTTCTGTAATTTGTTTTGGATCTAAACCTACTGTTGGTTCATCTAGTATTAATATTTTAGGTTCTCCTACTAAAGCCCCTGCCATACTAACTCTTTGTTTATATCCTCTAGATAAATTTTTCGTTAGTTTGTTTTCGACTTCTTTTAATCCTGTTTGCTCAATTACTTTTTCAACTTTTTCTTTTCTTACTTTTCTATCTACTTGTTTTAATTCTGCCATATATGTTACAAATTCTTTTACTGTTAAATCTGTATAAAGAGGTACTCCCTCTGGCATATATCCTATTTGTTTCTTGGCCTTTTTAGGTTTCTTTAATGTATTATATCCTTCAATTGCTACTTCTCCAGATGTTTGCTCTATGTAACCTGTTAGAATATTCATTGTTGTACTTTTTCCAGCACCATTTGGACCAAGTAGGCCTACGATTTCCCCATCATTAATGGAAAAGCTTATATCTTCTACGGCTACTGCTTTTCCATACTTTTTTGTAACATTTTTTACCTCTATCACAAAAATTCCTCCTTTGATTTTATTTATATTATGACCATATTATCATTTATCTTTGTTGATGTAAAGAATTTCACAAAAAATTCACATTACACGCCTAGGGATACTTATATTTGCAAAATTCGACAAGATTTATTTTCTATTATTTTTTCATAAAATTTGATTTGTTCACATATGAATTAGTTAAGAAATGAGGTTAAATTATGAATGCTTTGTATCCCCTATTATTATCGTTCACCATCATATTTTTTGCTGAATTAGGAGATAAAACACAAATTATGGTTTTATCTTTTTCTACAAAAAGTAGAATGAAACATATTCTATTAGGTATTGCTCTAGGAACATTTCTTAGTCATGGATTAGCTATTCTTTTTGGTAGTCAATTAGGCTCTATCCATAACGAAAATATTTCTTATTATTTAAACCTATTTACATATATTTCTTTCATTTTGTTTGGAATATTGGGATTTATCTCTATGAAAAATAGCTCTTTAGATAATATAGAAAATCATACGACTGGTATTATTTCTAAATTGTGTAACTTGAAAATAAATTATATATTTATCATTGCTTTTTGCATGCTTGTTGGAGAATTAGGAGATAAAACTTTTCTCTCTTCTATTGGTCTTGGAATTCAATATCCAGAATATAAATTTTCTTTAATTATCGGCTCTATTTTAGGTATGGTTTGTAGTAATCTACTTGCTATTGTTTTTGGAAAACTTTTAAGTATGAAATTTCGTCAAAATATAATTGAAATGATTTCCAATAGTTTGTTTATTGCTTTTGGTGTTATTGGTCTGGTCTTTAATATTTAGTATATTTTTTAGTCAGTTTAACACATATGGTATAAAAAATAATAAATATGTATGCAAATCCGAACTATTTTTACATAATTTTTTATTTTTTATTCTAAAATTATTGACACAAGTCTACATTTGTGCTATTATATTTATTGTTATTCAGCCATGGGTCAGTAGCTCAGTTGGATAGAGCATTGGCCTTCTAAGCCAAGGGTCGGGGGTTCGAATCCCTCCTGGCTCACCAAAAAAGTCTTATACGAACACTGTATAAGACTTTTTTATATTCAAATGTTTTTCATCAAATAATTATAATAATCCAGTCATATATACAGGAATATATAATATTCCATTTTCTGCTCTTAAATCTTTTGTATGTATCACAATTGATTCTCCTAAATACTCTTTATATTTATTATTTAACTTTATAAGTGAAGAAAACGTATATCGTTTTCCTGATTTAACTTCTATTGGTATTATATTGTGTTTAGATGTTACTTTATCTGAAGAAATTAAAAAGTCTATTTCCATTGTTTTTGACGAATCATTTCTATCATTTCTTGAGAAGAAATATAATTTTCTATCTCCCGCTACTAACATTTGAGATACAACATTTTCCAAAATCATGCCTTCATTAAATGACAATTTGTCAAACAATATTTTTTTATATATTTCCTCATTTATGATAGCTTTTTCATTAAATGTCATAGATAATAATAACCCTGTATCAAATAAGTAACATTTAAAACTATTACTATCTATTCTCTGTCCCAATCCAATGTTAGGCTCTGTTGTATTATGTGCAATATTAATTAAGCACGCATCCGATAGCCAATAGAAAGCTCCCTCAAAATTTCTATATCTAGCATTTTCATCTAAAGCTGATATGTTAAATTTTTTTTCGTGTTTTTGAAGTTGAGATGGAATTGTATCAAATATTTGCTCAACCTTTAAATTTAGTTCATCAGAATATTTTCTTATATCTTCTCTATATAAGTTTAGAATATTTCTTTTTATCTTATCTGTCTTTTCAAAATCTCTTGATGACCTATATTCTAAAACAGCTTGTGGCATACCTCCAACAATTAAATATTCTTTAAAATAGTCCATTGCCTTTCTATGCAGTGCTTGTTCCATTTGTTTTTTATTTTCATAACATCCTTTTATAAAATCCATTAAAGTGTCATTTCCCATAGCCCATAAAAATTCTTCAAAATCCATTGGATTCATTTTAATCATTTCTTCTTCTGATGGAATTAAAATATCTTTAACATTTTTTTTGATTGAAATTAAAGACCCTGTTTCTATATAATCATATCTGCCATCAGCCACTAAATGTTTTATGGCCCCCCTTGCTCTGGGACAAAATTGTATTTCATCAAATATAAATACTGTATCACGTTCATATAATTTTACGCCATAATAATTTGAAATATACGTAAATAAATAATCCAAATTATCTAAATAGTTATCAAATAATTCTTTTACTTCTTTTGATACTTTAGAAAAATCTATTAATATATAGCTTTTATAATTTTCTTTTGCAAATTCTTCCACAATATAACTTTTACCTACACGCCTAGCTCCCTCTACTAATAAAGCTGTTTTTCCTTGACTTTCCTTTTTCCATTTTAAAATGTTATTATATACTTTCCTTTTCATAACCTCTTCCCCCTAATATGAAACTAATTATACTTTATCACAAAATCAAGAATAATTCAAGTATGTTTTCGCACAAAACCAAAGATAATTTTGACATATTTTCACACAAAATCAAAGATAGATAACAATATTTTTCAACCTTCTACACTTTTCGTAAATATAATATACGAGAACGTATAGATAGTTTTGAATTCTTTTATTTGTTTTTAATATTTATTAAATCATTTTATTTGCTTATTAGAAAATTGAGCTTTTTTAAGCAATCTTTTCTCCTCTTAAATAGTAACCTATTTTATTAATTGTTACAATATTATCCTTTAATCCAAGTTTTCTACGTAATTGTTGTATATGATAATCTATTGTCCTTGTTTGTAATTCCACATGAATTCCCCATACTCTTGATAATATTTCTTTTCTTGGTAATATGATATCTAAATTTTTGACAAATAATAAAAATAGTTCATATTCTTTTAATGTTAAATCTATTCTTTTGTTATTCTTATAGACAATTTTTTGATTAGTATTAATTATAATATCTCTATATTGGTATATTTCATTATCATTGTCTTTTAATCTCAAATGAATTCTTGCTAATAAATCTACTTTTTTAAAAGGCTTAATAATATAATCATTATTACCATCTTTTAATATTTTTACTATGTCCTCATTAATTATTCTATCTAAAAGTACAATAACTGGTATTTGATTTTCTACAATCTTTTTTAAAATACGAATATCTTCTTTCTGCAATAATTCTATATTTAATAATATTATATCAAATGATTTAAGTTGAATATGATTCATGTTATCAATTTTGTTGACTATAACATAAGTTTCATATTTCTCTTCTTGTAACATATCCACAATTCGTTTAGACATATCCTTTTTACTTTCTATCACTAATACTTTTTTCATATTATTACTAAACCCCTTTTATTTGGATACTCTATAAACTTATCTTTTAAGTCATATACTTTTTCGCAATATCGTTTCTTCATTTGTATAATATTTTCATTTTTCATAATAGCATATTTCTTTTGCAAAAAATGTCGAAACATGTAAAATAATGAAATTTTTATAATATTCTTAAAATTGTAAAATAATGTAAGTTTTTTGTAAGAAAATAACTATTTTGTTGAAAATATTCATCTCATGGTGTTACACTTTATATTAGATATTAGTATTATAAATAACAAAATATATAGTACATAAATTAGAATATATGCTTTAAACTCTCAGCCTATCAATATCTTATACATTTATATTTACAAAAGTAAAAAAATTATTATAAGACTTGATTAATCAGATATTATATTTACTTATAAAAATTTTCATAAATAATAAAAAAAAGGAGGTGTGATTATTATAAAAAGTACAAATTAGAAAAGGAGGATTTTTATGAGAAGGATATCTTTAAAATTTATTACACTTATGATAATTTTTAGCTTATTAGTTCTTATAGCAATTCCTACACAAGCAGTTGAAAATGATGCGCTAAACGAAATCACAGGTTTTTTAGGGAACAATCTTTGACAAGAGCAGTTAGACCAGGTCAAGACCACTATGAATATAAATGGTTTTATATTAAAAATGCATGTACTGGTCAGTATATGGATGTTTCTGGTGGTGTTGCCCAAGCAGGTACAAATGTCTGGCAATATAAATATAATGGCACAGATTCTCAAAAATGGTATTTGAATAACAATGGAGATGGAACATTTACACTTTATTCTGCATTAGGAAATAATCTAGTTTTAGATGTAGCAGATGCAAGTAGTGCAAATCAAGCCAATGTTCAAGTATGGGAATATAACGGAACAGATGCTCAAAAATTTAAAATTGGAACTACTACTAAAAATGTTTATGCTATTTTAACAAAAGTAAGTAATTATGAAAAATGTGTTGTTACAGAAGGTTCTAATTGTACTGAGGGTCATAACATAAATCAATATGAATTTGGAAATAATTGGACTGAATTGTGGATTTTAGAACCTGTTGAAATGGATGTCGATTTAGGTGCTTATTATGCTACTGCAAATTATAATAGTTTTGTTGAAGCATATCCAAATTTAGATAACGATAGTATTGGTGGAGATTGTACCAATTTTGTTTCTCAATGTATGCTAGCTAGTGGTATACATTCTAGAGATAATTGGTATATTTATAGAAAAAACTTAAATTACACAGAGATATATAATGTTAACCAATTAAATAATAGTTTTGAATTGTCAGACCCAAGCCCTTGGATTAGTGCTGAACAATTTAAGGAATTTTGGGTTTCACGAACGACTAATGGTGCTTATAAAGCTACTGGTCAACAAATTTTGGACAACCCAGATGTGGTATGGTCAAAGCCAATCACTCAAGGTTGTGTAATTCAAAAAGCTGATAATTGGCTTGGTAAAGTTGGAACAGTTAGACATAGTATGTATATTACAGGATATTTGAATGATGGTGTAGATAATACATTCTTATTAACATATCATTCTACTAACACATTAGACAAGAGTTTAAAAGACATATGTAGGCAAGACCCTGATTCTTATTACTTAATTTACACATTTTAGGAGGTGTTAATCATGAATAGAAAAAAAATAGTTATTATTGTTTCTCTATCTGTTGTTCTAATAATTGTTTTAATAGTAATTGCACTAACAACTGGTGGATATATGGCGACTATATTACCTCAAATTAATGATGAGATGATAGAAACTAGCAATGATAAAGAACTAGAAAATAGATTAGCAGAAAAAGAGCAATTTGCAAAAGACCATGAAAATCAAGCAGGTTCTTCACGACCAGAATCTGAAACAAGTATTTCTACAAGAGCAAATTCTGAAGATACACAATTTGCAGAAGAAGCAATTGAACAAGAAAATTTCATAAATAAAGTAACAGAAATTATGAATAGATATTATGATGACTTTGAAACAGTAACTGCACAGATGGAAGCTGAAAGTTCTGGAATTCAAAGAATCGATGTAGAAGAAGATACTCTATCACAAGCTAGCATTAGTTTTTATGATATGATTTTAACTGTTTTAGAAGAACAAAATTTATCTCAAGAAGATAGAGATATATTAATCGAATTAATCAGTACATTAAAATACGACATAGAAAAGAATGATTCATTAAATGCAAGAGCAGAAAATATTTTAAATAATTCATAAAATCAAAAAAGGATTTCATTTTGAACTGTTAAAAAAACAGTAAATTTGAAATCCTTTTTTTATCCTATTTTTTTATAATATAATTATATTTCTTAAATATCTTTACAAATATCTATCCATTTTTCATAATTTGATGTCTTTTCTAATTCTTCAATTGTTAGTTTTATAGCACTATTAGAACTTCCACAAGCAGGATATATAACAGGAAATCTTTTTAGTGAATCATCTAAATATACTTGTACACCATCCTTAATTCCAAAAGGGCAAACACCTCCAACTTCATGTCCCACTAATCTTTCAACATCATCAAATGGAATCATTTTTGCCTTTGTGTGAAATTCTGCTTTATATTTCGGATTATCTATCTTTTTATCTCCTGCTACTACAATTAAGATTGGTTTATCTTCTACGATAAAAGATAAAGTTTTGGCAATCTCCTCTTCTTTGCAATTTACTGCTTTTGCTGCTTCTTCTACTGTTGCTGAAGAAACTGGAAACTCCATAATTTTATTTTCTAATCCATATTTTTCTAAATATTCTTTTGCTTTTATAAATGACATTTTACTCTCACTTTCTAATTTTTCTAATTCTTCTATCCTTCTTTTTCTAAACATTCAGATATGATATTTTCTAATTGTGTGGTATCTACTACAGAACGAATACAGGCATGTAACATTTCTTTTGGATTAATATGTTTTAGATTTAGAACATATCCATTCTTATATGCCAACTGTCTGATAAATTCTCTAATCGTTCTTCCGTTTCCTTCTCTAAAAGGATGCAATACATTTAATTCTGCCATATAATATGACAATCTTTTGATAAATGTATCTCTATCTAAATTCTGTAAATACTTTTCTTCCTTTAGCTGACCTAATAGTTTTTTTAATTCATATTCTATATATTCCCATTCAGCAAAACTAAAATTTCCCTTTGCAATATTTTCATTTCTGAAAAGTCCTGCAAATGGATAAATATCCTCAAAAAGAAATTTATGAATCCCAACAAAATGGGCAATGTCAAAATTTCCTATCTGACGATTTTGTCTTAATTCATATAATTTTGCTAAGACAATCTTTCTTTCAATTTCTTCTAATTTTTTATTATCATGTATATCAAACTTATTCACTAATACATCACTATCTTTATAGCAATATATGGAATTTCTAGCTTCATATAAATCACTCATAAGACATTCTCCTTACATGGTTGTTTTCTTTATTATATCAATCATCTCAGGCATTGTGATTTCATTATCAAAATATCTTCGTAATAGTGCCACATCTTCTTCTGTAACATGCATATCTTCTATGGCTAAATCTTGTTTTAAATTGGCTATATCAAATTCAAATTTTTCTTCTCGATTCATGATTCCTCCTCGTATAATCTCTATTTTTAACACACATATATATTATACCACAAAAAGCAGTAAATTACTACCAAAATTTACCGCTTTTTACTGATTGTCTTTAATCTATTTAATTTTCAATCCTAATAGTTTTGATAATTCCAATGCTTGAAATTCATTCACAATAGCACCATTTAAATCTGATATGTTGACAGTAATTCCATTAAATTCACATGTAGAAAAATCAATTCCTTTTAGTTTTGTTCTAACCAATTCAGATTTAGTAAGATTACATTCTGAAAATACAATATTTTTCCATGTCACTTCATTCATACTACTACTTTGTAAATTCGTATTTTCCATTTTTACATCCCTAAAATTTGCCTCTGAAAAATTCACATAAGCAAAATTGGATTCTTTGACATATGTATTAAATATATCTGCTTCTATCCATTCACATCCAGTTAACTTGCAATTAATAAATTCTACTCTATTAAATCCTGCTCTAGTAAAATTCGAATTTGAAAAATCACAATTTTGAAATATAACATCTGAAAAATAAGCATTTTCAAAATTAGAGTGTATCATTTTGCAAGATTCAAAAATACAATTTCTAAATTCATATTTTTCTGCTTTTATATTTTCCTCTTCTATATCTTTAAATTGTTTTTCTCTTATTTCAAATTTTTCAGAATTTTCTATCATTTCTTTTTCGAAATCTGCTATTTCTTCCATTTTGAATACTTTTGGTTTTTGTATTTCCAGTTTACTCACTTTCCTTTCTAAAAAATAATGATGGTTGAAGAACTTATAAGCAATCTCTTCTTAATCTTCCCTATATTCCAAAATATCTCCAGGTGTACAATGTAATACTTTACAGATGGCCTCTAATGTTGAAAATCGAATAGCCTTTCCTTTATTTGTTTTTAATATGGAAAGATTTGCTTGTGTAATACCTATTTTTTCTGCTAATTCTTGTGAACTCATTTTTCTTTTTGCTAACATAACATCTAAATTTACAACAATTGACATATCTTTCCCTCCTTTATATTGTTAAATCATTTTCATCTTTATATTCAATTGCTTTTCTATAAATCTCTTTTAAAACAACAAGACCAATTCCAAATATTAAGAATATGATAGATATGGCTACATTTGCTAATGGATATATGATGAAAAATCTTTCTTGCACCATTCCAACACCTAAATAAATTAAAAGCACATTAATAGCATATATTCCCCCTATTATAATAGAAATTATGTAACTAATTCCTAATCTTTTTACATTTTTCTTTTCAAATGGATTTCCTTGTTTTAAGGTATTAAATATTTGTAAAAATGCAATAATCATAACCGATGCTGGTATAGCTGATAAATAAATTAAAATATAAGTAATACTTAATAAATCTTTTGTAAAAAATGAAAAATTACTTAATACAAATATACCTCCTGCTACAATTGCAATTATACAAAGTATTAATAATACACATAAAAATAGCATAACAACTGATGATAAACTATTCTTTCCTAAAATTCTCATAATAAAATTCCCCCTACCTAATATTCACAAGTTCCTCTTTTGCTTTTATTTCAGATAAATTGGTTTCTTGCCAACTCGTTTCTGTATTTTGTAATTCTTCTTTTTCACGAAGTAAATATTCTTTTACTCTTATCACTACATTTTCATCTTTTGCATTTAATAGTCGTTTGATTTGTCCAATTGCATCTGTTCCTGTATGTTGAAATAAATATTCTAAATCAATTTCATTTTCTTCCTGGTTTTCAAAATATCTATCCACATTTCGTTTCGCAATTGTGGATTCTATATTTGAAAAATTTAATATTAGATACATAAGCGTTACAATTCCTATTGTCCATTTTAATATATCTATCTTTTTATCTAATATCCATAACCCTATTGGTAAAACCAAAATAAATTCTGTTGCTAAAATATAATAAACAAATAATCTTAAATAGGTATATCCATATGCTTTTTCATATAAGTTCATTCTGAAAAATGCAGATAATAGAATAACAACTGTAAATAACAATGTTAAAATAGACATTGCTTTTGTATAATTACTTGTATCTCCTTTATTTACTTTTGCAAGTATAATCATAACAATATTAATAAAAGATATGATCATTAGTTGGAAAAAGCCTTGTCTTGCATATGTTGCATAATCCAAATTATTTGTATTCATGTTAGAAAATAAACTTGTAAACTGTATGATACTAAAAATCAAATAAAATATATTTAAAATGGTTAATATCATATTTATCGTCATTTTCTCTACATGAATTTCCGTTATCTTTTCTTCACTTTCACTATTAAACATCGTATCCTTTTTTAAAAGATTTACGAAAAATCCTGAAAATATAAAGAAAAATATCATAATAATACATAATCTTAAACAAAACATCACAAAATTTTCTGCCATAAAGATATTTTGAAATTCGCCAAATATCCCTTCAAATATATTGGCAAATACACTATCTGCCGACATTAATAATATAAAAACAATTAAAATCACTGGAATTGCATATACAAATGATTTTACTCCTTGTTTTAGTTTAGCAGATTTCTCATTTTCGATATCTTCTTTTTTCTTAAATTTATTTTTCAAACTGTCTATCACATCACTAATACTTTCAAAACTTCCTGCTAACAATTCAATTGTTTTGATTAAGAATTCTTGTATTTTGACATGCATTCTAGTGGCATATATACACATAATCATTGTTAGAAACACAATCATAATTACATTAATGGTTTGAAAGAATGTATTATGATACATAAAATAAGTAGCACTCAATAAAATAATAGGAATTGCGAATATAAGCGCTTTTTTATTCTCTACTTTTTTATGTTTATACATTAAATATATTAGCCCTATTATAAAAGAACTCACAAATAGTAGTACAGAAATTCCTGGTTCCTTTTCCCAAAATAATATAGATTGCAATATACTAAAAATGATTCCACAAATAAAAATCGAACTCATAAGCTTACCTCCTATGGCTATTATTTTATTCGCATTTTTATTATTTGTCAATATTTTTTTATTGTTTTTCGATAATTTTTATATTTTTAAAATTACATATATCACTATATGTAACTTAAAACTATTGCATTTCTTGGATAAATTCTTCTATAGAAGCAATCTTTTTGACACCTTTGAATTCTTTCATTTCATTAAATAAATAGTCTATATACAAATTCGTAATGTATAAAACTTCTTGTTCTTCTAAATTTCTCAATTCCTTTTTGCAAATATTTTTCTTAGCGTATTTACGTAAATTTTTTTTCATTTCTTTAGTTTCCTCATTTAATATATCTAATTTTAAAATAGACAATTCTTTTATAGAATAATAGTCTCCACTACTAATACAAGCTATCACTTTTTTTAAATAATCTATATATTCTTCGTTTTTTATCATTTCTAATTATTTCTCCATCTATTGATTTTTCTTGTATAACTTTTAGTTATACATTGTGTTTAAATCAATATTATCATTAGTCATTTTATTTTTCAAGCTTTTTAACATTTTTTAGAATATTTTTATTGTTTTTTTCTTATATTATTACTGTGTTTTATGTTAGCTCTCAGCTTGTTATACTTATAATAATACTTTTGAATTATGGAGGAATAAAATGAATTCTATCTCAAAAAGTGATATTGATAAAACATTCGGAAAAATATTAAAAGATTTTAGAGTAAAAAACGGCTATACGCAAGAGGTTATGGCAGAAAAACTTGGAATCTCTTTAAAATATATATCTAGAATTGAAAACGGATATAGCGGAATTAAAACCCAGACTTTGATTAATTATATGAATATTTTAGGTATTACTCCTAATACTATTTTTAAAGAACTTATGACAAATAAAGACATTATGAAACAAATTGAAATATCTGAAAAACTAAATCAACTTTCAGAAGAAAAACTGAATTTTGTTGATAATATGATTGATTTATTACTTAATTTTAATAAAGATTAATTTATTTAAAAATCGATAACACAATTTGTATTTTGATATTAATGCAAACAGCCAATAATCTATAGAAAGATTATTGGCTGTCATTTGTTTTTATACATTCCAAAATGCCTTATATGTCTTATATGCAGAATAAATATCATACTTACTAGTTACTTCATAAGGTGCATGCATTGATAATACTGGAACTCCACAATCAATAACATCTGCTCCTTTATTGGCAATGATATAGGCAATTGTGCCTCCACCACCAATATCTACTCTTCCAAGTTCTGCAATTTGATATTGAATACTATTTCTCTCTAATACATTTCTTACCCATGCTACATATTCTGCATTCGCATCAGAAGCTCCTGATTTTCCTCTAGCACCTGTATATTTATTCAAACTAATTCCTTTTCCTAAAAATCCTGCATTAGTTGTGTCTGATACAGAAGCATAAATTGGGTCAAAACCTGCATCTACATCTGAAGATAGCATTTTTGAAAAACAAAATACTTTATCTAAAAGATTTGGTCTGTTAACGCCTAATTTATTTAATATTTCTGAGATAAAGAAATCAAACATATGTGATTCCATACCTGTATTTCCCATACTTCCAATTTCTTCTTTATCAGATAATATGCATACAGCTGTATTTTTTACATTTTCTAATTCCATCATTGCTACAAGTGATGTATAGGCACATACTTTATCATCTTGACCATATGCTGCTACCATACTTTCGTCAAATCCTAAACTTCTAGCTTTAAATGCTGGTACCAATTCGATTTCTGAGCTTTTTAAATCTGCTTCTGTTATACCATATTTTTGATTTAATATATTTAGAATATTTAATTTTACTTGATCTTTTCCTTTTTCTCCATAAGGAATACTTCCGATTAAAAGATTTAAGTCTTCCCCATCAATTCCATTTTTTAATTTTTTCTCCATTTGGTCTTGTGCTAGATGTGGCAATAAATCTGTAATAGTAAAGATCGGATCATTTTCATCTTCTCCAATGCAAATATCAATTGTTTCTCCATTTGCTTTTACAATTGTTCCATGGATACTAAGTGGAATTGTTGTCCATTGATATTTCTTAATTCCTCCATAATAATGGGTATTAAAATATGCCATTTCTGTATCTTCATATAAAGGATTTGGTTTTAAATCTAATCTTGGTGAATCCACATGAGAACCAATAATATGTAATCCTTCTTCAATACTTTCTGTTCCGATAATCGCTAAATACATACTTTTATTTCTATTCACAAAATATATTTTATCTCCTGGTTTTAAAGCATCAAACTCCATGATATCTCTAAATCCATTTTGGTCAGCAAGTTTTCTTGCCATTTTTATAAATTCTCTTTCTGTTTTAGCTTGATTTAAAAAATTCATATATCCTTTTGAAAAATCAAAAATATTTTGTTTTTCTTCTTCATTTAGTGAAATCCATCCATTTTCCTTTTTATCAAAAAGTTTTTCCCTTAGTTCTTCACTCATCTTTATCCCTCCTATATATTCTTTTTTCTGTTTCACAGTATATCATTATATTATTCATTTTTCCACTATTTTTATAATTTATTCCAAAAATCTGGTTATACTATTTGTAAAGATTATTACGAAAGGGTGAAATTTTATGAATTCTTTATGGATAGATTCTGTAAAAGAAACTTCAAAATTCGAATCATTAGATAAAAACTTAGAAGCTGATATTTGTATTATTGGAGCAGGTATTTTTGGAATGACTTGCGGGTATTATCTAAGTCACTTAGGTTTTAAAGTTATTTTAATTGATAAAAATAATTTAGCAGGTACAACTAGTTTTACAACTGGTAAAATTACTAGTCAACATGGTCTATTTTATTCTTATCTGAACATTTCTTATGATATGCATTTTGCTAAAGATTATTTAGAAGTTAATGAAAAAGCTATTAAAAATATGGAAAGTATTATCAATAAAGAACAAATTGATTGTGATTTCGAAATACAAGATAGTTATGTATATACGACAAAAAAAGAAGAAGTTGATTTATTAAAAAAAGAGCAAAAGGTGTTAGAAAGTTTAGATTATCATGCAGAGTTAACCAAAAATGTTTCTTTACCATTTGAAGTTGAAAGTGCTTTATGTTTTAAAAATCAAGCTAAATTTAATCCTTTAAAATATGTTTTAGGATTATCCAATACAATTATTGAAAAAAATGGACAAATTTATACAAATACAATTGCTGTTGATATCGAAAAAGATAAGAAAAATTATGTAGTTTATACAGATAATGGCAAAATGATAAAAGCAAAACATGTTATTATGGCAACACGTTATCCTTTTATGAATGTTCCTGGTTTTTATTTTTCTAAATTGTATCAATCTACTTCTTATATTGTTGCCTTAGATACCAAAAAAGAAGCATTAAATGATATGTATATTAATGTTTCTTCTCCTATTTACTCTTTTAGAACAGCCAAATTTAATGGAAAAGATATTCTATTATTAGCAAGTGGTAATAGTAAAACTGGTCATAATTATTCTCTTGAAAATCCTTATGATACCTTGAAAAATTTTGCTAAACAATACTACCCAGATTGTGATGTTTTATATGAGTGGAGTAGTGAAGATTGTATTTCTTTAGATAAACTTCCCTATATCGGCAAATATTCAAATTTATTACCAAATGTATATGTAGGAACAGGGTTTAAAAAATGGGGTATGACACTTTCTAATGTTGCTGCTAATTTAATTGTTGATGAAATTTGCGAAAGAAAAAATCCATATGCTTATTTGTTTGATTCTACAAGATTTGGTTTGTTTAAAAATTTTGACGAAGTGAAAAATATGATTGTTGATTCTACAAATTCTTTATTGCTAAATAAATTAAAATCTTCAGATGCTTCTTTAGAAAAAATTAAACCAAATTCAGGAGATATTATTGAGCTAGATGGAAAAAAGGTTGGAATTTACAGAGATAAAGAAAATCAAATTCATGCAATTAATCCCATTTGTACACATCTGGGATGTCTCCTTACCTGGAATGACATTGATAAAACTTGGGATTGTCCTTGCCATGGTTCTCGCTATGATGCCATGGGTAAAAATCTATATGGGCCAGCCTTTAAAGATTTAGAAATTTATCAATAAATTTATGTTTTTAGATAAATTTTTTCTAACAAATTTCTTTATCAATTTCTTTTGTAACATTTTATAGAAATTTGTTGTTTTTTGTGTTTTTTTATTGACTTGTTTTCTTTTATTTGCTAAAATACCAGTAATAAATCATATATTTATATATCGATTTATTAATTATTTTTTGTTTATGAACTAGATTTCTCCTATAACAGTAATCTAGTTCTTTTTTATTCTATCCAATAAAAAAATGAACCCTTATAATTAAACTTTTTGTCTAATTCATTTAGGTTCATTTCACTATTTTTTAAGTTCACATTTATTATTTCTATTTATTCTTTCACTGATTTCTTTTCTAATTTATAAATGATATAAGATAAAACAACGCCTAATGTAGCTGTAATTAATTGTGTTGTACTCATAGCTGTTTGTAAATTGGAAACTAATTTCTCTGGGAAAACACCAAAAGCATTTAAAATTCCAAAGAAAGCAAATATAATAGCTACTTTTACAACCACACCTACTACTCCAGCTAAGAAATAATGTTTATTTTTTCCTAACATGATAAATTTGTAGGCATATACTAATGCAAAATTTCCTACCCATATTGCTGGTATCATATATACCATATATGTAGAAGCTGTTCCAAATACATATCCACTTAATATTGTAGAAATACTTGGCATTGTTACAACTCCAAGAATTTTAGCCCAACCTTTTAAATTAATAGCTGTTGTGACTAAAGCCATATTGACAATTGTTCCAACAATTAATTGAGAGTTAGTTGCTATCACACTTGTTGATCCAAATAGACTTGTAATAAGCTGTCCTAAGAATGTTGGAACTAATAGGGCAATTAAAAATATAATGATTGTTTGTGCTATATCAGCACCTTTTGAAAAATCGGTTATTCTTTTATTAATAACACTTTCATTCTCCATTTTAAACTCCTCCTTTTATAGAAATAGAGCTTTAAAATAAGAATATATCTTTACTATACATTGGAATAAATCACTTTACTTGTAATTCCAGAAAGTTTGCCTATTTTTCCTGATAAAGTGTTTATTTCATCTTGTGGTGCATCTACGATAATATTAATAATATTGATAGATTTTTTAGGATATGGCATACCCATTCTTCCTATAATCCATTTTGAATAGTCATGTAAAATAGAGTTTAGTTTATCCACTTCGTCCTTTTTTTCTAATATTATTCCTATTATGGCAACCCTTGTATCCATGATTTCCTCCTAAATATGATATTCATACTTCTACTTCAATAACATTTTAGTATTAGAAATTTATAAATACTTTGCTATAAAGATATTCTTACTAGCTCAGTCTTTGTTATTATATCATATTCATGAATTTTTTCAATATTTTTATTTAATAGATTTTTTATTATTGAATTCCAATAGATTTATAAAAATCCAATAATATTTATGTTAAAATTAAATATTATTTCAATAGCTATATGGATTTTTTTTGACTCTTATAATATAATCTTAATATAAAATTACTGCGAGAAGTTAATATCTTTTTACCAAAAAATGATTCAATTATTGCATTGAATAAGAGAAGAGGAAAGTATATGAAACAATTTAAAATACAAGAAGTAATATCAATTATTTGTAGTATAATAGGATTAATTTTATCATCATATGGTTTATTAATGAGTTTACAAAGTATAGGTGCAGATGGTTGGGGACAATTAGGAGTTATCTTTATATTACCCTCAATTATTACTTTAATTGTAATAGTATTTGATTTTTTAATAACAGTTGGCAAAATTAAAAGAGGATTCATATATTCCTGTATGAATAGTGTAATTAAGATTTGTATTATAGGATGCATCATTCCAAGTATAATCTCTGATTATAAATACGAAATCAAATATGGAGTATCAAATTTAGATTTTGATTTAATTTTAATTGTTGCATTAATAATAATTACCATTCCATCTATTTTAAATATCGCTAAATTAATTAAGTTAAAAAATAAGTGATTGTAATAATTTGAAATAAATTTGTATATAAACTTTTCTATACGAACTTCCATTTCTTCTTCAATCTTTTAAAATAATATAAAAAAACTGGCAACTAATTATTTCTAACTAGTTGCCTTCCATAGCAAATTAACTGGAACTTTCGTTCCTCCTACATCAATCTCTATGAATTACTTTCTAATACTTATGATACTATAAATTCAATGTTCTATTCAGAGAACTCTATTTCTATTTTTCATACTCAAATATTTTCCATCGGCTTTACCAATAGCACCACTAAAATTCAATCTTAATACACTAACTTTTTTTCATTCTTATAATATTAGTCCATCTAATCATCTCTTTAACTCTATATATATTATCTATTTGTACTGTTTCTGTAATTTGATTTTTTTTCAGTAATACTTTTTGTTAATAACATTTCATCTTTCTTAGAAATATTTTCATTATTTCTATCATAATATTCTAGTAAAAATAGCATGAGCCGGATTATCACTAATCCAGCCTATGCTCTACCTCTTACATTTCATCTGCCATTTCTCACGAATTCGGCAGTAAACATCTTGTCCTCATATTCAATATGAAGAACGATTTTGTCGATATACGTACCTTCATACTCCTGGTCAACAGTTACAATACCATTGCATTCTTCTGTAGCAATGATATTTCCATCATAATCATAAAAATCCTTCTGATAAATATGACCATTTGATACAAACTTCACTCTCCAATCATAGTTATCTTCCAGATATCCTTCTGACCAGTCGCTAAGCATAAACAGAAACTGCCCGCTAACTTCCGGTCCCAACACATAGTTGGATGTACAAAGAATAGTCACTCCCTCTTCAGTCTCAATGACATTAGAGTCATACAAATCTCCGTCCGTTTCTGCATAGGTAAGAGGTACCTCTGCTGCATTTGATCTACCACATGCAGTAATTGCAAGCATAATACTGATACAAATGCACATTGTTACTGTTGCCTTAATTTTTTTAGTCATCGTTTTTTTCCTCCTTGAATTTGATGAATAAAATACTATATGTAAAACTAAAAGGAAGAGGTTGACCTCATCACCATTTAGTGAATAGGGTTAACGACACGGGTTACTTTCCCATATCACTTCTATTTTACCACTTTTTAAGTCAATAGTCAATTTTTACATTAATTCAAAAATTTCTCAATTCAAACTCTTTTTACTTTTATTGATATCTATAATTTTAAAAATAATAAAAATTTCAAAATTTTCTAGGTTCCTTCACCCATAAGGTTAACATATTTAATTATTTGACCATTTTTTATATAAATTCCAAAATTCTTCTATTACTTCAAAATCTTTTTCTAGCATTTTTTTGGCTGTTTTAGTTTGTAATTTTTCTTTAAATCTTTGTTGAACCATAATCGTATCTTCAACTGATTTTTCCCATTCTTTATTTCTACATTTTGCATTACAAATTATTTCTCTTATCATTCCATAAGCACTAAGTACTTCAATTGCATCTGCATCATATACTATTTTACTTTCTAATAAGGATGTTTCATCAATATATTCAGGCCTGCATTTAACAATTTTATATAATTTGTTTTTTATTTCATCGTTCATATCTAAAGATTTTATAAAACCGTTTACTTCTTCTATTTTATCATGGAATTGATGTAACCATGCTCCAGCTTCTACTAGAAACATATCTCCACCTTCCATTTTAGCAATTTCTTTTGCATTTTTTACTACTCTTTTTCCATGTTCCATATTATGTGCAAAATCTAAACTATTATAAAACTTTGTTGAAAATTCTATAATTTTATCCATATTTTTCTTATAATCCATTAATTCTATCTCCTTATATAACTACTTATTTATATAAAAATAAAACTTACGAACTTTAATTAGTCCGTAAGTTATTTTCAAATGGAGCAGGTAGTGGGAATCGAACCCACGTCATCAGCTTGGAAGGCTGAGGTTCTACCATTGAACTACACCTGCATTACTCTTGACATTTATAAATTATAATGGTTTTTATTCATTTTGTCAATACTTTCTTTAAATATTTTTTCTAATCTTGTTTTATATGTTATAATAAATAAAAAATATATGGAGACAAATCATGAATTTAAAAGATTTATTTTATACTTTAAAAACACCTGAAGAATTATTGGATTTTATGGATAAATATATTCAATATGGCTGGATAGGAAAAGATAATATCATTCGATATTCTAATATTGGTAATCTATTAGAAAAATACAGAATGGCTAGTTTAAATGAAGTTTTTGAATATGGCATTGGAATTTGCTTTGAACAAGTTGCTTTAGAAAAATTATTTTTTGACTCTCAAAATTTTAAAAATGAATGTTATGCAATTTATAACCATCATATGTGTCATGCCTTTCTTCTTTATGAATATAACCATATGTATTATAAATTTGAACATGCTTCTTATCAAAGTAAAGGAATTTTTGAATATCAAAATAAAGAAGAATTGTTAATTGATGAAATTAAGAATTTCTGCGACAGACATAAAATAAAAAGTATGAAACATTTAGTCTTATTACAATATGATACTATTCATGCCAATGCAGATTCAAAAGAAATAAAAACCATGTTTGATCACCAAGAAAATTTAATACATATTTTAGATAAAAAATAAAAGTATATATGCATTTTGCTATATACTTTATTTCTTTTTATATTTTTTCTTATGTAATACAAAACAATATTATATCCTATAATTCTTCCTTTAAATTATATTTATTTATCATTTCTTTTGTTGCAAATCCATTATGCATATTTACTTTTTCTAAAAACACAATCCCATCTAAATGGTCACATTCATGTTGAATATCTCTTGCTATAAATCCATGAGTTTGCTTTGTTATTTTTTCTCCCTGTTCATTATAATAAGTAACTTCTATGTCATGATATCTTTCTACTTTTCCTCTAATAGATGGCACACTTAGACAACCTTCATATTCTACATAAGTTTCCTCTGATAGATTTCTCCAAACTGGATTTATCATAATTGTTGTTGAGATATCTTCACAATCTTGATAGGTACACTTATCTTTTTCCACTTGTATAACAATAATTCTTTTATTCACACCTATTTGTGGGGCTGCTATTCCAAATCCTCCTGTAAAATTCAAAGTTTCTTTCATATCTTCTATAACTTCTATTATGGATTTATCTATATGTTGTGTATCTACTTCTTCGCACTTTGTTATTAAAATAGGATCTCCTACCTCTCTTACTTTTAATACTTTTCCCATAGTTTACCTCCTATTTTTTATTGTTTTATAATTCTATAAAAAATTCTATATATTCATTATCATTTTTAACATAAATCTTACCTTGATGCAACTCTATAATTTGTTTGGTTATGGCAAGTCCTAATCCTGCTCCACCTGTACTACTAGTTCTTGCATCATCTCCTCTATAAAACTTTTCAAATAGTTTATCCAATTTATATGGTGGAATCTTATCTCCTTTATTCCTAAATACAATGGATATTTTCCCTTCTTTTTCTTCTAACTGTATTTCTATTGTAGTATTTTCATAACTATAATTAATGGCATTTTTTAATAAATTATCAAATGCCCTTGCTAATTTATCTCCATCACCGACATACATTACTTTATCAACAGATTCTAAATGACATTTTAGGTTTCTTTTTTCAAGCATAGGATAACATTCATCAATAACTTGTTTTAGTAGATATACTAAATTCATTTCTTGTTTATTTATCGGCATTTTTTGTAAATTATATCTTGTAATATCAAAAAATTGATTGGTTAAATCTTCTACTCTTAAGGCTTTGTCTAATGCAATTTTGATATACTTTTCTTGCAACTCTTTCGATATTTGTTTTTCATCTTTTAATAAGGTTAAATATCCAATAATAGAAGTTAGTGGTGTTTTTAAATCATGTGCCATATATACAATTAAATCATTTTTCTTTTGTTCTGCTTCTCTTTCATTTTTTTTGCTTAGTATGTAATCATATTTAATTTCATTGATTTTATCAGAAAATTGGCTCATCTCACTTGGTAATTTAATGGTTTCATTATCCTCTTTTAATATCAAATCTAAAGCATTATGTACTTCTTGCATACTATTTACATATTTTGATATAAATCGATAGATAACAATAATCATAACAATACCAATGTATACATATGTGATTATATTTCTGTTATTCACAATCCAGTAATATACTTCATAATTTAAGCTCTCTACTACAACAGATATTCCACTTTCTAAAAATAAAGTAGCAATAAAATAGACAATCATAGAAATAATATATGCAACAATTAAATTTGTGATTAATGTTATGCTTAATCTAATTTTCCTTTTGGTTAAATCATTCATTTTCAATTTTATATCCCACTCCCCATACCGTTTTTATAAATTTTGGATGTTTGGTATCTTCATTTAGTTTTTCCCTTATCCTTCTAATATGCACCATAACTGTATTATTACTGTCTAAATATTTTTCTTTCCATACCTTTTCAAATAACTCTTCTGAAGGAATCACTTTTCCTCTGTTTTCTGCTAAGTATAGCAATATTTCAAATTCCATTGGTGTGAAATCAATTTCTTTTTCATATAGTGAGCATTTGTGTTTATCTTTATCTATCACTAAACCATTGATTTCGATTATATTATTTGATATATTTTCTCCATTGTATAATGTATATCTTCTTAATGCTGATTTTACTCTTGCCACCAACTCTAACGGATTAAAGGGTTTGGTAATATAGTCATCTGCTCCCAACGTTAATCCTTTTATCTTATCATTGTCTTCTATTTTAGCAGTTAGCATAATGACAGGAAATTTAAGTCCTTTTTCACGAATATACCTACAAATTTCAAATCCATCTTTTCCTTCAATCATCACATCTAAAATAGCAACATCTATTTTCTTTGTATCAATACAATTGATTGCTTCTTCTGATGTATAAAATTTATATATCTGATAATTTTCATTTTGCAGATATAATTCTACTAAATCTGCAATTTCTTTTTCATCATCTAATACTAAAATGTTCATTTTTACAATTCCTTTCTCAAGGTTCAAATTATATAAAAAATTATAATTGGGTCAACTTCTGTTTTTTCTCTTTATCGCATTATACCATATAAATTCCCTATTTTTATTCTTTTTTCAGAAATGTAAGAAAATGTTAAGAATTTGTTAATCCTTTCTTAAAGCTCTTCTTGTATTTATCTTATAAAATTTATATGAAAACAAAACATTTTTATAGAAAGAAGGATTTAAAATGAAAAAAAGAACACACAAAAAACTAAATAAGAAAAGATTATTCCTGTCTTTACTCCTATTATGTATCATTTTTTATTTATATATAAATTCTCAAGATATTTCTGTTGAAAGTACCAATTTTATTTCTTCTTTAAAAAATGATTCTGAATATGATGTTATTAAACAAGATATCAATCGTCATTATGCTGGAATTGGTCAAGAAAAAGTAAATCATAGAGATGGCTATTTTACCACTTTTACAACAGAAGAAAAACATCAAAAAACATATCTGGAATATAAACAAAATGGAGATGCTTCTTGGAGTAATAACACCTACTGGGGAGATACTATGGCTGAAAATGGTTGTGGCATAACCGTTATGTCTATTATTTTAAGTGGTTATAATAAAAATTACACTCCTGAAGATTTACGACAAAAATATTATCCTGTTATGGATTATGAACAATTTCCAAGTGAATTGGCTTCTACCTTTGGGATTCAAAATTCTGGCTTTTACTATGATTCTAACCATTTATCTAATACAGCTATTGAAGAGCATCTACTTACCAATAGACCAATTATTGTTTGTGTTTGGAACCAACCACATAATAACCGATGGACAACTGCTTCTCATTATATGGCTCTTCTTGCTACTGATGGAAATGGAATGGTTTATGTTTCTAATCCTAATGGTTTAGAGAATGATAGTAAAAGCTCTGGTTGGTATGATATGAATGAAATTACTCCTTATCTTGCAAAGGCAATTTATATTGAAGAATATTGAATCCTTTTTTCCTTAATGATATAATTCTAATAAATATATGTTAAGTTGTAAGGGGATTTATTATTATGAAGAAATGGAAAATTATTAGAAATATTACTTTAGCTCTATTAGTATGTTTCATGATATTTGCAGGATATATCATAATAAACGGTTTTTTGGCTGGTAATTATTATAATGATATTTTTGGTGTTACCATATTTTACTGGTTTCAACATGTTTGGGTAAGTCTATACTTTTACCTATATGTTTTTGCAATTCCTTTACTGATAGATATTATCATTCTTATTGTTTCTATAATACGAATAAAAAAATTGTCTAAAAGTATCATGGAAAAATAATATCGTAAATTTTATAATGCAAATTATCTTTTGAATAGATGATTTACAATTCTACTATAAGTAAACTAATAGTCGAGAAAACTAAACTGATTATCGGTTTACTTTTTTTATGAGACATAGTAACATTGAATTATACGAAAATAAAGATATTATTAGGTTGAAACTTTATTATCGTTTTTATGATTTTTCAACCTAGCTTATTTATTGGAAAGGAATGTGATAAATTATGAAAAGTATAGGAGAAACCATTGCTTCTTTAAGAAAGCAAAAAGGTATGACACAAAATGAATTAGCTGAAAAAATGAATGTTACAGATAAAGCAGTTTCAAAGTGGGAGCGAGATTTATCTTGTCCAGATATTAATACTATTTCAAAATTAGCAGATATATTAGATGTATCTGTTGAAGAATTATTGAAAGCTAAAAAGAAAGAAAATTCCAATACAAAAATAAAAGATTTAATGAATCTAATATTTAAAGCTGTTGCTTTAGCAATGGGAATTGCTGTTGTGGTATTAAATATATTAAATCAAATAGATATAAAATCGTCTATCATTATGCTAGGAATTGGAATTACTTGTATTGCTATTTATTTGTTAGATAATAAGGAAAACACTAATAATTAGCTACTTATCGCTCCCCTAAAAATTGACATTTTACATAAAACAGAGTATGATAAAATAGGTATTATTGTTGACAAAATAAACCATTTAAAAAGGGGGAGGTAGCTTTATGAACGAAACCTTAGATAAACCAATTGATATTCAAGATAACTCTACATCAGATGGTATAAATTCACAAGGAGAAGATTTTCAAACAGAAACTGAATCGTTTACTTGTTCAATTCCACCTACACCATCAATTATACATCCTGAATATGACGAAAAAGCTAATACCAAAGAAATGAAAGAAAAAGAAAAATTCTTAAAAAAGAACTTAGCAAAATATGGTATTACAGACGAAGAATGGTCAGAATTAGAAAAATATACTGGATCCGAATATTTTATCCCAACAACATTATTACATAGAATTGATTTGTTTCAATATAATAATCCTAGATATGGAGGAACCAATTTATCTATTTTATCAGAACCAGAAGAATTAATAGAACTTTATTGTAGAATGTATTCTGCAATGTGTAAATTTGCTAAACGAAATAATAAAGAATTACATATTAATAGAGTAGATTCTGACATGTTTTCTGATGAAATGAAAAAATCTGGTAGAACAGAAAGTTTATTGTCATTTTCTCAAGGGGAATATAAGTTTGATTTTACTGAAGGAAAAGAAGATATACTTTTTATGAAAGGCGTTTTAGAAAAAGGTACGCCTTGTATAGATTTGTCTGCCCTTAGAGGTGAAGATGGCGAAAAAGAAGTTTTATTACCACCATTTTTAACTATTCATTATGATAATAAATCTACAATATATGATTCCTATACAGAATATGATGTACATATTTCTCAAAGCAAATGCAGTAAATTATCTGATAAAGAAAAAGAAAAAATGCAAATACTAAAGCAGTCTATTATAAAATCAGATATACCATTTAATTATTATAACCATTGGCGTCAGACAATTAAGTATAATCCACATGCTCTTGGCAATGATGAAAAATCTATGATGTTAAAACAAGAATTTTTTAAATGGCAAGATGACTTTAAAGAATATCTGCAACTTAAATTTAGAGAAATTCAATATGCAATCGAGTATCCTCAACTAAAATCTACTAATTTTCTAACCTGGGGAATTGCAAGAGGACAAAAAGACATAGGAAGTTTTAGAAACAAAATACAACAAGCTGGTGACTTTATCCGCAGTATTTTCAGAAGAAATGAAAGGGATAGGTGATAGTAAATGATAAATGATATTTCCGCTAGACTTACAGAAGTTTATTCCATTTTAAAATGTCTGGATAAAAAGGATAGAGAAAAAATACCCTTAACAGTTTGGAACGAAATAGAAAGAAGAAAAAGTAATACATATAGTTATTCATATATTCCTGGTGATGAACAATATTTAGATGATGATACAATTGCTATACTTAATCAAATTTATTTTCATTATCTAAAAACAAATTAAGAGACTTGTAAAAAGTCTCTTTTTTTCTGGTCGAGGTGAGTACTCGACACTTTGTACTATTTCCTTTGATATTTTAAGCTTTTCAGCGTTTGTATAATATTTTACGGAACACTTTTGCGGAACATTTAAAGTAATAAATGCTTTAAAATTCCGCATAGTTCCAATGTTTTTTATTAGTTTTGTATAATTTTAACTAGCCAGATTGTCTTTATCTTGTATTACTCCAAAAATATTTTTATTTATTAAATAATTAACTACACTTTTATTTTCAGCTTTAATAAAATCAGTATCTATATCAATGTAGTATTTCATTGTAATAGATATATCAGAATGACCTAATATTTCTTTTAATACTACTGGAGCAATTTTTGCTTCTGCACATCTTGTTGCAAAAGTTCCTCTAAGCATATGAGTGTGTATATCTGTTCTTGTTACCTTTTTGCCTTTAGAATTAATTTCTTCATAAAGTCCAATTCCTAATTTTAATCCTGCTCGTTTTAATGCAGAATTAATACTAGCTTCTTCATATAATCCATATTGTTTATTTGTTGGATTATAGAATAGTAAATGGAACTTATTTGGAATGATATGGTTCATAGCATCTTCAAGTGCTTTTCTACTAATATCATTTAAATCAATAGTTCTTTGACCAGAAAAAGTTTTTGTTGTTTCTCCTATTCGAGATTTTCCTTTTGTATCTTTAGTTTGTGTTCTTCTAATTATTACAATTCCTTTTTCTAAATCAATGTCTTTAGTATAATCTAACACTAAAGCTTCACCTATTCTCATTCCTGTACTAAGCAATAACAAAAATAGATATTTGTGTTTGAAATTTGAATAATCTACATCATTTAAAAATTGAATTAGCTTTCTTTGTTCATTTATTGTAAGTGCTATTCTGTGATGTCCGTTGTATTCACTTTTTGGCTTTTCAATTCTTTTATAACCATCTAAAAAGTTATCATTTATTATTTGCTGATGGTAAGCTTCTCCAAATCCCATACATAGTAGTTCATAATTTTGCTTTATTGTTGTTTTTGAATAAGTCTTTAGTTTAGCAAGATAATTAACTACTTCATCTCTTGTTACTTTTGCAATTGGCTTTCTTGCAAATGATGCGTTTCCAATTTGTTTTAATGTGTCTAATTTTCTTTTATAAGTGGATTCTTTAATTCTATTTAGTTTAAATTGTTCTTCTATCATTGGTCTTACTAAATCTATTAAAGTTTTATTTGTTTTTGTTATAATTCTCGGACCACCGTTTTTGTTTAGATTTATTCTATAATCTAAAGCTTTATCTAATGCTTCTTGTTCGGTATCAGCAACAAATGACTTTCTTTGAGTTTGACCTGTTGTTTGATCTCGTCCAGTTGTTAATACAGCTTTACAAGTTTTTGATACATAAAACTTATCGCATCCTTTGCATAATTCATATTGTTTTTCTTTGTCAATGTTCTTATTTTTGTTATTTTCACAACTTGCACATATTGATTCATCAAATTTTCCTTTTGGTCTTTTTGAAATATATGTGCCAACAGTTATTCCTTTTAATTTCATAATTCGTTATCTCCTTTTTGTAATATTTTAAGGAAAACTATTGCTATAATTGGATTTTATGGTATAATTATATCAGTTAAGGAATTCTATAGCAATAGTTTTTCTTTCAGTTTTTTAAATACATAAAATTGTATTTGAAGGTTTAAATGTCGCATATTTAAATCTTCTTTTTTTATTTGTAAACTCGTCTTGTTTTAAAATATTCATTAAAACTTTCTTCTGCAATTCTATAACCTCTTCCAAATCTCTCACAGGGAAAATCTTCTCTATGAAATAATTCTAAACAGGCTTTATTTCCTATTTTTAAAATTTTTCTAACATCTTCTGTTGAGAAAAATCTAGGAAGTTCTTTAACTGTATCTCCCATATAACATACTCCTCCTTTCGTGAAAATTTTGAATGATATTCTTCCTGTCCCTCTATTCTGGGCAATGCTAAATGGTATTTTCATACTCCACTGGAATTTCACCACTCCGACTCCGTCCGAGTTGCACCCATTGCTTGCGACGGTTTTTTCACGCTCGAGCTGTGGCTATGCAAGTGTATCATTATTTGTATCTAGCTATTTGGTATTCAGTTTTCAATGTGCTTTTGAGAATTCTATTTAATTCTCTTGACAGTTTTTAGTAATCGTTGTATACTATTATTATAGATAATCGCTTACTGATTAGGTGTTAAAAAAGTAAGTTGTTATAACTTACAATCAATGGCTCTACATCAGTATAATTCAGTACTTGAAGCCTATCAATAGCCTACTAAAGATTACTACACAACGGTAAGCGATTTTACAACACAACCGATTACTGTGTAGCAATATTCTACCAGCAATTGATTATATTTGTCAATAGCTTACAAGAAAATTCTTGAAAAAATTTGGGAGTGAATAAAATGAAAACAAATTTAAGACTTGAATCATCACCATTTTGCTATGTTTATAGTAAATATAAAATTGAAGAAATTAATGGAAAAAGATATGCTATGCCAGAAGAAAAAGCAACTAAGAAAGCTATTAGCATAACAGAACATATTGATGATTTATTAATTGAAACATTAAATATAGGAAAAAAACAATTTTTTAAAGAACCAATAGAAGATTTTGAATTATTAAATTACTATGCTAAATATGGCTCTTTTGGATTTATGATTGACCTAGCTATAAATAAGTACTTTGTATTAGATGAAAAAGTAGCTGTACGAGATCCTTTTTATATAAATAGAAAGGAAAATTTAGATTTTATAAATACAGAGGAATATTTAAAGTTCTTTTTACCAAAATTAAATAAGAGAGAAATAAATAGTTTAATAAAAAAATGTAAAGATGTAGCTAGCAATAATAGAAAAGAAGATTATTTAACATCTTTTATAAATGAATACTTAATATATTCAGAACATTATGCAGAACCACTTGAATTGGTTTTAAATTATGCAAGGTCATTGTATAAGCATTTTTATTGGGCATTAGATAATAAACATTTAACAATGAAATTACCATTTTTAAGTGTAAATCATTTAGAACACAAGATAGAAGATTTATATTATAACAATAGCTTTGGATTTACAATTAATTATTTAAAACAAGCTATTGATATATCTTATTCTATGCAAATGGCTCAAGATGTTAGATTATTAAAAATATGTAATTTCTGCGAAAAAGCATTTATCGCGAATAATCCAAAAGCTGAATATGATACACCACAATGTAAGAATAAAGCTAATGTATATAAAAGTAGAGGAAAAACTATATCTCGTAATGTAATACATACTGATGATGGAATTTCTGTAAAAATACCAAATATAGATTAAAAATATAATAAAAATTTAACTATGGCACTGAATTTGTACAATCTATTCAGTGTCATAATTAAAATAAAAAAATTAACCTAATTCACTCCCTAACTATTGACTTATGGAGCGAATTAGGTTAAAATGTTTTTGGAGGTAAAAAAGTATGTTATATAATCATAGTGAAATAAAAAGTAAGTATAAAAGTACTTATCAAATTAGAAAAGCCTTAGAAAATAAAGAAATATATAAAATTGAAAAAGGAATATACTCTGATGTGCCTAGTGTACATTATTTAGATATTGTTATGAAGAAATATCCATATGGAGCATTTACTTCTTATTCAGCTTATTATTATCTTAATTTAACAGATGTTATTCCAGATAAAATATATTTAGCAACAGATAGAAATAACAGAATGATATCTTCTAATAAAATAAAACAAATTCGTATGAAAGAAGAATTATATAATTTAGGAAAAACCGAAATTAATTATGAAGGAATTAAAATAAATATATATGACAAAGAAAGAATGCTAATTGATTTAGCTAGAAACAAAAATCAAATTGGATATGATTTATATAAAGAAATTATATCTAATTACAGAAAACTAGCAAATTCATTAGATACACAAAAGATAGAAGAATATTTACAATATTTTGTAAATGGAGATAAAATTTTTGAAATAATACAAGACGAGGTGTTTTAATGAATATATATGAATTAGTAAATAAATATGTAACAGCAGGTTATTCTGAAGATGATGCAATTCCAAAAGTTGCACAAGATATTGTTTTACTTAAAATTGGAAATAGCAAATACAATAAGAATATAACTGTAAAAGGTGGAGTTGTAATGCATAATATTTCTAAAGATATGCGTCGCGCAACTCGAGATATGGATATTGACTTTATAAAATATTCTTTGGAAGATAAATCAATTCTTAATTTTATAAAAGAATTAAACAATACAGATGATGGTGTAAAAATAAAAGTTACTGGAAAGATTGAACCATTACATCATCAAGATTATGATGGAAAAAGAGTTTATATTGAGCTAACTGATAAAAATAAATATTCAATAAGTTCTAAACTAGATATTGGAGTTCATAAATACTTTGATATGGAGCAAGATGAGTACTATTTTGATTTTAATATAATTGATGAAAGTGTTAGCTTACTAATAAATTCTAAAGAGCAAATAATTGTAGAAAAGTTAAAATCATTATTAAAATTTGGTATTACTTCTACAAGATTTAAAGATATTTTTGATTTTTATTATTTAATTAATAATGAAAATTTAGATAAGGACAATCTAATAAAATTTATAGATATTTTAATTTTTCAAGATGAAACAATGCGTGAAAATGAATTAAAAGATATACATATCAGATTAACAAATATTCTAAACAATAACAGATTTCAATCAAGAATTAACACAGCAAATAACAATTGGCTAGAAATACCTATAAAAGATGTTATTGATAATGTTTTAAATTATTTTGAAAATATTGCTACAATTAAAAACTAAAAGAAGGAGAATATATGGATATAGACATTTTAATATCAAATATAGGAAGAACACGAAACAAAATAGCTGAACTTAATAAAAAAGTTTCTGATAAGCAAAAAGAGATAAACGATAATAACAGAAAAATTTCTGAAAATGATAAAAAGATTAGAACTACCAAAAGTGATACAACAATAAAGAGTTGTTTATCAAAAAATGCTTCTTTATCTAAAAAGAATGCTACATTAAACAAAGAAATTTCTAATTTGCAGAGAGATATAATAAGTAATCAAAAGAAACTTACAAGTTATGAAAAGCAGCTAAACAATGCACAACAAGAAAATCAGTTTAGTTATTCAACCCAAGTAATACCAGAAATAAATAAAGAAAAAATTATAAGCCAAGATGAATATAATGCTATCATTACTCAATTTTGTAGAAAGATTCAAAAAGAAGGATTAACAACTAAATATGGAATTATAACAGATATTTATGCAGATGGAAATAGTGGTGGGAATGGTAGAGTATTATTTGGTACTTTGAACAAAAAGAATGTTGCTATAAAAGTTTTATATCAAAAAGATGAAGGAAAAAGAAATCGATTTAAAGAAGAATTTATTAATGTATTAATGACTCTACAAAAGATCCCAGGAATTGTAGAACAATATTTGTATGACGAAGTAGAGTTTGAAGGTGCTATAATAAGCTATATCATTATGAAACAATATAAGGGGCAATTAAAAAATAATGATATAACTGAAGAAAAAGCAATAAATTTATTTCTAGAGCTATGTAGGATTTTTAAGGAAGTACATAAGTCAGGAATAATTCATAGAGATTTAAAACCAGAAAATATTTTAATAGATGAGAGTTCAAATATTATTATTTCAGACTTTGGAATAGCATATTATAATCCTGAAAATTACGATTTTACAGGAAATACAAAATATGGAGAGCTTTTAGGAAATAGAAATTTTTCACCTCCAGAGCAATCTATTAAAGGAACTCTACCACAAAAAACAATGGATATATATTCTATTGGACAAGTAATTCAATGGTATGTAACAGGAATGTTTACTAGAGGAACAAATAGGGAACATTTATATAAAAATTATGATAGTTCAAATATGAGAAATTTAGATACAATAATTGAAAAATGTCTTGCAGATAAACCAGAATCAAGATATCAGAATATTGAAGAAATTGAAAAAGACATTGAAAATTATCAAATAAAAATAATAGAAAAAGAAAAAATCTCTATTTCATTAGAAGAACACTATGATGAATTTGAACGAAACGATTTAGGATTAGGAGATCCAATAATTGTTATTTAACAAAGATGGCACTTACTTAGAAAGTAAATGCCATTTTTTACTATATTTTATTTTTATTACAACACCTCATTTGCTTTATTAACGAATTATTATTCGATTTTTTCATTGCTGCTGAAGCGATATTTTTTAGAATTATTTGAGTTTTTATTGTAAAAATAAATTTCTTATGGTAGTATTTAGATATAATAAATATGAAGAATAGTATTTGTGAAACAAGGAGGATTTTATGGAACAAGCAGAGTGGCAAGCGAAAGTAGAAAAATATATGGAAATATTACATCCAGGTTATTCTTCAATGACAATAAGGCAACAAATGGATTTATTTGATGATAAAGATTTTATAATAGAAAATACAGATGCAATTCATGAAGCATTTACTACTTTTAGCAATTCAGATAGTCCAAGATATATGGAGAGTGCATCAGAGCAAGAAAGAATGCAAAAAGCAATGTGGCAAGCGAAAGTAGAAAAATATATGGAAATATTACATCCAGGTTATTCTTCAATGACAATAAGGCAACAAATGGATTTGTTTGATGATAAAGATTTTATAATAGAAAATACAGATGCAGTTCACGAAGCATTTTGTGAATTTAGTAATTCAGATAGTCCAAGATATATGGGAAAAGCTACTGAACAAGAAAGAATGCAAAAAGCAATGTGGCACGCAAAGGTAGAAAAATATTTTGCATTATTGCATCCAGAATTTGATACTCTTTCAGATGAACAGCAATGGGATTTATTAGATGATAAACGTTTTATAATTAGAAATACAGATGCAGTTCACGAAGCATTTTGTGAATTTAGTAATTCAGATAGTCCAAAATATATGGAAAGTGCATCAGAACAAGAGAGAATGCAAAAAGCAATAGAGGAAATCAAAGTTAAAGAACAAAACAGTAAAAAGATAACTCCAACAGCTGCTGTTAAAAGTGCATTAAAAGGGACTACAGCAATCAAATCTGCTGAGGCTAATGGTGTAGAACAATCAGAATTAAATCCAGAAATCACAAAAGAGGGAGAAGAAATAGATGATTAATACAATTTATGCTAAAGCATATACAGAAGTATTAGAGATAATAAAACATTTTCCAGAAGGAGAATATAATAAAATACCTAAAGAAAAAATAGAATTTTATAAAGATAATAAGGATAACGATTATGTTTTTGTAATAAATCCAGAAATTGATTTATCAGAGCAAAATATTTCTCCAGAAGCAAATGCTATTATAGTTAATCTTTTTAGAGATTATTTTGCAACAGAAGAACAAAAAGTTAAGATAAAAGAAATATTAGATTTAAATCAAAAAAAGGAAGAACTAGAAAAAAGAGAAAAATATAATCCAGATGATATATTTAAAAAGGCAAATAAGAATACAGAAATTACTAATATAGAAACATATAAAAACAATACTAATACAGCGTTAATAGAATATAAAGAATCATTTTTTGCTAGATTTAAAAACTTTATATTCAAAATATTGCATATAAGTAAATAAATTTAACAGAGCTAAGAAATTAGCTCTTGTTTGTTTTTGTTTTTATGTTTATTAAGTGAATTTTCATGCTCACTATTTAATTGATTTTCAGATACTCTATTATTTATTAAAATAGTTTCTTTTTCGCCTTTTTCAGCTTTAGTAATAATTCGTTTGCAAGTCTGAATTTTAGAGTTTATTTTGTTAATATCTTCAGTAAGAATATCTATTTTAGCTTGTATAATAGTTTTATCTGCCTCATTAGTAGCTTTCTTATATAACTGCCTTAGTTTTCCTCGTTCTGCTTTTAAAGGTGTAACTTCTTCAATATACTTCATTCTTAAATTTTGAACATCTTGTTTTGATTCCAAATTATAAGTACATATTAAATTCATTTCATCTGCTAATTTATTAAATCTATCTATTTCTTTATAATATTCTTTTGTTCTTTCTTCATAATGAATTTTAGGTGGTAATTTCCCAAGCAAATATAAATAATGAACATATAATCTATAAAAAGATGAAGTTTTTAATTTTTCTTGATTAATTTTTATACCATCATAAATTCTTACTTTATATACTTTTTCATTGTTAGTTCTTTTTAAATATCTATCATATAAAGTAGGTTGATATATTCTAGTTTTAATATTATCAAAAATATAATCTTCTCCAAATGCTCTAGCAAGCCTTATATTTCTATTATAGTACGGAGTAGAAACAGATATAGAACCATTAGATTTTTTGATATAATAACCTTTAAAAGCTAATAGATCTATAAATTCTTGGTATTTAGTTGCTTCTTTAATTGCTTCATCAATATCAGCTTTTATTAGTTCCATTTTTCCAGAATTACGATTATAATTCGCAATTCTACTTTTTGATATATCAGATACTGTAGTAGCTTTTGTGCTTTTAATTATAGATAGTCCATGTTTCCTACAAATGTCATCATTTGTTTCTCGAAGTAAAGCAATTTCTACATTTGAGTTATGATATTTACTTCCATCAATAAATGAAACCGAATTTAAAACGATATGATTATGAACATTTTTCTTATTAGTATGAGTACAAATTATAACTTGATACTTATCTCCCCATAGTTGCTGAGCAAGTTCTATTCCAATTTTATTACATTTATCTGGAGAAATTTCATTACCATTAAAAGATTGTATTATATGATAACCTAATCTACCACCTTCTTTATGAAATGATTTTTTAGTTAGCATCATTTGAGAATATGCTGTTTGAGGCATACAATTTATTGCAGATACTAAAATACCATTTTCAGTTTTTTCTCCATTCATCACATAATTTATTACTGCATCTAAATTTTTCTTAATAACTTTATATTTTGTAATTGCCACTAAAATACCTCCTTTTATTTTTGTCTTGAATAAATTTTTCTTTCAAATCTTAAAATAAAATCAGATAAAGTATCTGAAATATATTTATAATCATCGTGTGAAACACTGTATCTAGAATTTGCAACTTTAGCAATTTGATTTATATTATTTGCTATACCATATAAATCTCTTTGAAAAGATTTTATTTCTTCAGTTGGTTGTGCTTTTATTCTATAACCTTTAATTAAACTTCTAATAAATTCAGCTTCTTTTAAACCTGCTTCTTTTGATTTTCTTTTTAATAATTCATCTTCTTTTATATCTAACCATATCTGTTTTTTTATATTTCTTTTTCTCATAATTTTCATTCTCCTTTACAAAAAATTGACAGTCTTTTCTCTAAAAGACTGCCAGAAAAATTCTTATATTATTAAGGGGATTGGGGAAGTAATTCCCTATAATTCAGTTTTACATTAAAACTGACAAGCGGTATTTATACGGGAGTATAAATGCGATGCTTGCTTTCAAAATAGTGCCAACTTTAAGTGTGACTAAATTTTACTAAAAACAAGTGATTTTTTCTCTATTAGCTCACAAATTTTTGCAACTTCTTTATCAGAAAATATATCTTCTTGATGGTATAATTCATAATAAAATTTTTCTTTTTGTGTGTAATTCATATCGATATAAAAATGTCTTTTTCCTTTATTTTTTATAATTGAAATTGGAATGATTTTATCCATATCACAATCTGAAACAAAATTTAAATCACAACTTTTATAACTAACATCTAATGGTGGATTTGTAAAAATAAATGGAATAAAACCTATATAAGATTTCCATTTTACTTTATATTTATCTGTTACCATTCGACCTAAAATTGTTTTAGTTTTAATTGCAAAAATGCCTTTTCTTGTTACAATAATATAATTATAAAAAGTAATTTTACTTCTTCCTTTTATTAAAATATTTTTATAAATTACTAATTCATAATCAAATAAATTAGTAAATTCTTCTGTTACTTTTAATTCTTTATTTCTCATTTTTATTTGCTCCTTTCAAATTTTTTTACATCAAAAAAGAGAAGAAAATTTTAAATTTCTTCTCCTAAAAAAGCTAATTTATTCTTTAATAATTCCTAAATTTTTAAAATAGAAATAGAGGTTATACATAAATTAATTCTTTTAATACAATTTCTTCAGCTTGGTTTTTAAAGTTATTCATCATTCCAACCCAATAAAGTTGGTCTGTATTTTTCATTTCTTCTGTTAAATTACTTTGTTCTTTTAATGATTTTATAATTTCTTCTACTCTTTTAGTTGCAATTTCTTGTACTTCTTCTAAGTGGTCTGTTAATTTATTATCCATAAATAAAATAGCATATTCTGCTTTTTTATGGTTCTTTAAATAGTCTAATCTTAAACGACCATATTTGTTTAATTTTATTTTCTTTTGTTCTGCTAATACTAGATTTGGCAAATAATAATCACCATTTCTTATATATTCAATTCCTGTTTTTTCATCTATACATCTATCTTTTAATTCTACATTTTCCATAATTTTAAATCTCCTTTTTCTAAACATTACAATATAATTTTTCTAATTGTTCAGGGTCATAAACTCTTTGTTCGTAATTTGAATATGAATTTTTTCTCTGGGGTGTATTACTATAATTATTCTTATTATACTTATTATTACTACATCGTAAATTCTCCGACTCCTGAATCGTAGTTTCTCCGTTTCTTGAGTCGTAATTTTTACGATTCATAATTTCTGCAGTTGGTACATGATTTATTTTTCCAACATAAATAATATTCTTTTTTCTAAAGCCTAATCTTTTCTCATATATTAGCTTGTGTTCAGCTAATAGTTTAAAAGCTTTAGTAACTGTCTTATCTGATAATTTTAATTTCTTTTCAACATCTTTTCTTGCAAATAGTAAAAATACATTACCATCTTCATCAATCCATTCATTTTTTCTAGAAACAGATAGTCTATCAAGTAAAAGAGCATATAAGAGTATACTATCTGAATTAAGCTTTTTATAATAAGGGTTTGTAAATAGTTCTTTTGGAACTTGATAAAAAGTGTTTTCAAGATATTCATTTACTTTATAAGGTATAAAATCCATAACAATAGTTCTCCTTTCAGTTTTTTTGAATAACACTGAAAGTGGCTAAATATCAATGAATTTTGCTTTGCGGAAATTTGCGGAACAATTTTTTTAAAGATTTTAAAAATTGCGGAACATTTTTCTGAACAAAATATTGGAATTTTTGAGAATTTTTTAGAACGTAAAAAAATTGTGTTATTCTCTAAAATCCTTAGAAAATAGCACTTTTAAATTTTGTTGACTGTTTTCAAATTCTATTCAATTTCCTTGAAAAACGGTCTAATATGGTCGAGGTGACAGGGATCGAACCTGCGACCTCATGGTCCCAAACCACGCGCGCTACCAACTGCGCTACACCTCGATTTATTTCATGCTTATATATAATAGCACATTTTTTTGTAGTTTGCAAGACTTTTTTAAAATTTTATTTTCCCTTAATGAAAATAATTTGAAAAATCCAACAAAAAGTCTTGTAAAATTAACGATAAACCGTTATAATATTAGGTATGCACCAGTAGCTTAGTTGGATAGAGTGTTCGGCTACGAACCGGAAGGTCGGGGGTTCGAATCCCTCCTGGTGCACCACTTAAACCGTTGAATATATCTATATATCAACGGTTTATATTTTTTTATTTTAATAAATAATTCCCCCTGCTTCCTTATATTTTTTAAACACTTCCAAACATTCATCTCTATCCATTCTGTTTAAATGAATTAAATTAGAATTATTTCCTTTTAAATAATCATAAATCATATCATCTCGAAAACCTATTTCGCCAGCATCTTCTTTTGTACAACCATAATACACCTCTTTTATATTTGCCCAAATAATTGCTGATAAACACATTGGACATGGTTCACAAGATGTATATAATATATAATTTGATAAATCATATGTATGTAATTTTTCACAAGCTTCTCTAATTGCAACAATTTCTGCATGTGCTGTTGGGTCATTATTCTTGATTACTTGATTGTTTCCATTTGAAATAACATTCCCTTCTTTATCTATAATTACTGCACCAAATGGACCTCCTTCTCCCTTGTTGATTCCCTCTTCTGCATTTTGTTTTGCTAATTTCATGTATTTATCCATCTTCCTCATTCCTTTCTTATTTAGTATATATTCTATTCATAATCTTTACATTCTCATTTTAATATAACATTCTAATTTCGTAAATAGTTTTACCAAAAACATTTCACGATGGTGTATTTGATTTCTTTTTCTCTCCACAAGTAGTCGTCATGATTTTCATTTTATTCTCATATATTTTTATGAGGTGTTTTGATTGATTATGAAATTGATACATATAAAAAAGAATTATATCATAAGTATATGTATATCTATATTAATCTTAGTTGTTTTTCTATTTTCTACTTTTATTTTCTATTTCATCAAAAACCATCTGCAATCAATTGAAGTGAATTCTGATAGTGAAGAAGATTATATAAAATGGGTAGATTTTACTGTCCCTTGTAGTGTTTTAAAATTAACTTCTGAATTAGACATCAATTCTCATAATAACAATGAAGAGATTACCTATAATTGGATTGAATTATTATCCTATTTAGCTTGCATTTATGGTGGAAATTTTGAAAACTTTAAATCAAGTGATTTAGATAAAATCGTGGAAAATCTTAAAAATGGTAAAACTATGGAAGAGCTTACATCTACTTTAACTTTTTATGATTATTATTTAGAAGCTTACTCAGCTGTTTTAAGTGGATTTCTTGGTAATTATGCTATTGAAACGGTCAATGAAAATAATGAAAAAGTTTTTGAAAATCGATATGGATTAAAAGCCTTTTTACCTATTGCCAAAAATTATTATTTTACACATTACAAAGATTTTGGAAATTCTAGATCTTATGGATTTAAAAGAACCCATTTAGGAAATGATTTAATGGGAAGTATCGGAACACCTATCATAGCAGTAGAATCTGGCATAGTTGAACAACTCGGTTGGAATCAATATGGTGGTTGGCGTGTCGGTATTAGGAGTTTTGATGGAAAACGATATTACTATTATGCCCATCTACGAAAAGACCATCCTTATGTAGAAGGTCTAGAAAAAGGAGATACTGTAAAAGCAGGTGATGTTATTGGATATTTAGGAATGACAGGATATAGCATAAAAGAAAATGTAAATAATATAAATGTTGCTCATTTACATTTTGGTATGCAACTTATTTTTGACGAATCACAAGTAGATAGTCCAAATGAAATTTGGATAGATGTTTATGAGATTATTGAATTTTTAAAAACTAACACATCAGAAGTTTATCTTTCAAATGAAGAAACAAAAGATTATTCTAGAAAATATGATTTAATGGAAGAATTTTTAACAGAGTGAAACGTTAGGGACGTGGGGGGGCGGGAGAGGGTGGGTAGGAGAGAGAGAGAGACAAAGAAGGAGACATATAAAAATAAAAAAAAATAGAAATAAAATTATATAAATATTAATAATTAGAATTTTATT
>CASEIX010000037.1 GCA_949288095.1 uncultured Eubacteriales bacterium | reverse complement strand
AATGTCAATGAAGAAATAAAAATTAGTAACAATATTTTAAAAATAATAATAAAGAATTTTTTAAGAGACAATTATTGTAATATGTAAAAGATTAGTGTTTTTTGAATTTTATCAAATTCTTAGAGTAGCTGACTCTAAGAAAATAAAAGCATAAGAAAAGAAGGGAGAAAAACAAATGAAAGAAAAATTTAAAAACACAAAAGGTATTACTTTAATCGCATTAGTTATCACGATTATTGTCTTATTAATCCTAGCAGGAGTATCTATAGCAACCCTAATGGGAGATAATGGAATATTAACAAATGCAAGTAGAGCAAAAACAGAAGATGCACATGCAAGTGTAAGAGAGGCAATTTCATTAGCATATTCAGAATATATAATGGAATTGGAGATAGACAGAACAGGAGATACAACAAAAATTGCAAGTACACAAAATGTAAAAATTAGAGGAATAGAAAACCATGTGTTGGCATCAGGAGAAGAAACAGAAACATTTAAAGATTTCTTAAAAGGCAAAGGATATATAGATGATAGTGGAGTTATTAATGTAGAAAAGCTAGTAGGCTCAAGCTCATCAATAGGAAAAGGAAATGCAACAGATAAAAAAGATGTATATATATTTGAAGAAACAGAGGATTCATATATATTAAGATATTATGATGATAAAGGAAGTACTGAAGAAACACCATTGTGGCAAGTAGAAAAGAGAACGGAAGAAATAGCAGCAATAAAAACAGTAAATATATACTATACTAATGAAGAAATAGCATTCTCAATAGAGTATGAAGAAGGAATGACATGGGGAGAATGGTGTGAATCAGAATATAATACAACAGAGTTGAGGGTTAATAGTTATACTAATAGTATTGATATGCCAGGTTATAGCTTAAATGATAGTATAAACGTTAAAGCAGAGGAAGAAATAGATGGAAACGCAGAATATACATTAATATCTGCACCATCATAAAAAAGATATAAAGAATGTAAAAAGGTATTAATATAAAGGAGATTAATACCTTTTTCTTGCTTTTTACCCAAATTTATAGTAAAATAAAATGCATATAAATTAGGTTAAGGGGAGTAAATAATGAGAATCAGATACAAAAAATGGGCAAGGCCAGAACTAGAAGCAAGTCCTTTTTATATAGACAATCCAGAAGAGATGAAAGGAAAATGGAAAGAATATTTTGGGAATAATCATCCAATTCATTTAGAACTAGGTTGTGGAAAAGGACAATTTATATCAGAACTAGCATCAGAAAATTTAGATATTAACTATATAGCAATTGATTTAGTAGATGCTATGTTAGGATTGGCAAAACGAAATGTAGAAGCAAAATATAAAGAAAAAAATATAGAACCTAAAAACATTGTTTTAACAAGGTTTGATATAGAAAGAATCTTATTAATCTTAGAGGAACAAGATGAAATAGAAAGGATTTATATTAACTTCTGTAATCCTTGGCCAAAAGGAAAACACAGAAAAAAGAGATTAACACATACAAGACAATTAGAAAAATATAGAGTATTTCTAAAAGAAAATGGAGAAATCTATTTTAAGACAGATGATGATGATTTATTTCATTCTAGCTTACTATATTTTGAAGAAGCAGGTTTTGAAGTATTAAAGAAAACTTATGACTTACATGCAGAACCTATATTTGAAAAAAATATAGAAACAGAACATGAAAAAATGTTTTCAGAGCAAGGCATTAAGATAAAAGCATTAATAGGAACAAAAAGGGCATAATCGTTTTTTAAAATTTAATAATATGTGAATATGCCCTGTCTTTGTTCCGGTGCTAATTTTACGTAAGTAAAATTATGTACAATCATGGAGCAAAGCGACTTTGTAATATAAGAAAAGTCAATTTTCTTATATTACAAAGAAAAATTTAAAAATAGCTTGTATTTTATATAAATACATGCTAAAATAGTAATAGATTAAAAAAAAACCGATTTTGAGGGGAAGATTTTTTTAATCTTTTTTTAATTTTAAAAAAGTATATTTCCTATAAATTAAAATTCAGTTATTTTTTTGGAAAGGGGTATTAAATGAATACAAAGTATATTTTTGTAACAGGTGGTGTTGTATCAGGATTGGGAAAAGGAATTACAGCAGCATCATTAGGTAGATTATTAAAGAATAGAGGGTATAAAGTAACGATTCAAAAATTTGACCCATATATCAATGTGGACCCAGGAACAATGAATCCATATGAGCATGGAGAAGTTTTTGTAACAGATGATGGTGCAGAAACAGATTTAGATTTAGGACATTATGAGAGATTTATTGATGAGAATTTAACACATAATTCAAGTATCACAATGGGAAAAATTTATCAAAATGTTATAGAAAAAGAAAGAAGAGGAGACTATTT
>CASEIX010000036.1 GCA_949288095.1 uncultured Eubacteriales bacterium | reverse complement strand
ACATATTAACAAACAAATAGAAGAAATTAGACAAAAAGTTTTATAATTGTTAATCTTGAAACTTAAAGTTATATTTTTCTTGTTATTTTTATAGAAAGTATGATATACTATAACATATAATTTAGAAATGGAGATTAGAACATGTCAAAACCAATCGTAGCAATCATAGGAAAACCCAATGTAGGAAAATCAACTTTTTTTAATTATCTAGTAGGAAGCAGGGTATCCATCGTACAAGATACACCAGGCGTTACTAGAGATAGAATTTATGCAGATACCAATTGGAGAGGAAGAAATTTCACATTAATAGATACAGCAGGAATTGAGACAGATTCGGAAGATATTATCTTGTCACAGATGAGAGAACAAGCAAATTTAGCCATTGCCATGGCAGATGTCATTATCTTTTTAACAGATATTAGACAAGGAATTACAGCAGCAGACCAAGAAATTGCCGTGATGCTAAAAAAATCTGGAAAGCCTGTTGTGTTAGTATGTAATAAAGCCGATAATTTTGAAAAAGATAGAGAAGAAATTTATGAATTTTACAACTTAGGCCTAGGGGATCCTTATCCTATATCTGCAAGTAATGCCATAGGTATAGGAGATGTATTAGATCAAATTTATGAAAGTTTTCCAGAAAAAACATCTGATGAAGATGAAGAAGATATCATAAAAGTAGCGGTTATTGGAAAACCGAATGTAGGAAAATCTTCTTTGATTAATAAAATATTAGGAGAAAATAGAACCATTGTCAGTGACATTGCAGGAACGACAAGAGATGCCATTGATTCTAGATTTGAAAACGAAAAAGGAAAATATATTTTAATTGATACAGCTGGAATTAGAAAAAAGAGCAAAGTAAAAGAATCCATAGAAAAATTTAGTATTATGAGAACATTATTAGCCATCGAAAGAGCAGATGTCTGCTTAATGATGATAGATGCCTTAGAAGGCGTTACAGACCAAGATGCTAAAATTGCAGGAGAAGCTCATGAAGCAGGAAAAGGAATTATTATTGTGGTTAATAAATGGGATGAATATGAAAAAGAAACAGGAACATTAGAAAAATATAAAAAAGATATTTATAACAAATTATCTTATCTATCTTATGCACCAATCATATTCATATCTGCTAAAACAGGACAAAGAGTTAACAAATTATTTGACATGATTAATCATGTCAATGAGCAAAACAGTTTGAGAGTATCAACTTCTGTTTTGAATCAGGTGATTAATGAAGCCATTGCGATTGTACAACCACCAACAGATAAAGGAAAACGATTAAAAATATTGTATGGAACACAAGCTTCAACAAAACCACCAACATTTGTTATATTTGTGAATGATAAAGAATTATTCCATTTTTCTTATGAAAGATATTTAATTAATCAATTCAGAAAAGAATTTGGACTAGAGGGGACACCAGTTAGAATCATTGTAAGAGAAAAGGTTGAAAAATAAATATACAATTCTTTTCCAACACAGATTTACATTAAAAGAAAACAAAATAAAAGATGTATAAAATAAAGGAGGTAACATATGGTATTTAATGTCATAACAGCAATTATTGCTTATTTAATAGGAAGTGTTAATTTTTCAGTTATTTTAAGTAAAAAAATGGCTGGATTTGATGTAAGAGAAAAAGGAAGTGGAAATGCAGGAACAACGAATATGCTTCGTTCTGTTGGAAAAAAAGCAGCAGCATTAACTTTAATTTGTGATGTTTTAAAAGGTGTTGTCGCTATTTTAATTGCCATGTTTATTGGCTGGGCATTTAAAGTAGAAAATCAATCATTACTGGTTCAAATAGCAGGAATTGCGGTTGTATTGGGACATACATTTCCTATATTTTTTGGATTTAAAGGTGGTAAAGGTGTTGCCACATCTTTAGGAATTTTAATTATGAGTAATTGGCAAATTGGATTAATTTGTTTAGTATTTGGAGTACTATTAATTGCATTAACAAGAATGGTATCTTTAGGTTCATGTGCAGCAGCTGTACTATTCCCAGTATTAACCCTATTTATAACAGACAATTATATTGTAGAACAAGGAAGTGGATATTTCATTTATAGTATTATATTAGCTGTCATTGTATTATTTAATCATAGAAGTAATATTAAAAGAATCATGTCTGGAACAGAAAATAGAATCAGTTTTAAAAAATAGAAAAGCATATAGCAAAACCAAAGAAATTATAATAAAAAGGAGAAAAAACAAATGAAAAAAATTATAACCATAATATTTATTTGTATGCTAATGATAATAATGACAATTCCAGTAGTAAAAGCAAGTAGTACTTATACAATTGAACTAGAAGTAACAAAAAATAAAAAAGATGAACCATTTGAACTATATATGTTATTACCAGAAAGCTATATCACACATGTAATTCATAAAGTAGGACTAGATATAGAATATATAGGACCAGAGACTTTAATTCAAAATGAAATTCTATTCATTGATGTTGATAAAAGTAAAGTGCAAGATAAAACTTATAGTGAAGATGGTATAGAATATGTTCAAATATTGCTAGAGCCAGATGTAAATAATGTATATACATTTGAAATTGTGGCAGATTATCCTAAAATGGATATGAAACTTAGAGTAAAAAATGATGAAAAAGATTATATTATGCATATAGACAACTTTAAAGTAGAAAATGATGTATGCCAAATAGAATATAATTATGATAAGAATCAAATTAAACAACCAACCAAAATTGTTATCAATTTTGGAACATTATTATTAATCATCATATTAGTTATGATTATCATCATTGCTATTATATCAAAAGCAAAAACAAAAGAAGAAATTAATACATAAAAAAGGAAGGAATGAATCAAAAGTGAAAAATATAGCAATTATTGGAAGCGGAAGTTGGGGAGTTGCATTAGCAAGTCACCTTGCAAGATGTGGGAATTATGTAAAAATATGGTCTTTTTCAGAAGAAGAAAAAGAACTAATTAATAAGGAAAAAAGATGTAAATTCTTACCAGGAGTAGAATTACCAGAAAATATAGAATGTTTTACCAATTTTGAAGATGTGATAAAAGATGCAAAATTTATTTTACATGTAACACCATCAAAATTTACAAGAGATGTATTTAAACAATATAAGCAATATGTTGGTGAAAAGCCAGTCATTATATGTTCAAAAGGATTTGAAAAAGATTCTTTAAAAACATTAGATGAAGTATTAGAAGAGGAATTACCAGGTGTTCGAATAGGTGTATTATCTGGACCTAGCCATGCAGAAGAAGTGTCAATTGCAGTTCCAACTGTACTTGTCATTGCTTCTAAAGATCAAGAAATATTAAATATGATACAAGACACATTTATGTGTCCAGAAATGAGAATTTATACATCAAGTGATGTAAAAGGAGTAGAATTAGGAGGAGCTTTAAAAAATATTATTGCCTTTTGTGCAGGTGTCGCAAGTGGCATTGGATTAGGAGATAATACATTTGCAGCCTTAATTACAAGAGGACTAGGAGAACTAACCAGATTAGGTGTTGCATTAGGCGGAGAAAAAGATACTTTTTATGGACTAAGTGGCTTGGGAGATTTAATTGTTACTTGTTTAAGTGAACATAGTAGAAATCGTAAAGCAGGAAAATTAATTGGACAGGGAAAAACATTAGAAGAAGCTAAAAAAGAAGTCGGAATGGTTATTGAAAGTATAGATAACATAGAAGTAGCCTATGAATTAGGAAAAATACATAATGTATATATGCCAATCGTAGAAACAGTATATCAAGTGATTTATGAAAAACTTGATCCAAAAGAAGCAGTTCATCAGTTAATGACAAAAGAGAAAAAAAGTGAATAATATAATAATATGAAGGAAATAATAAAATGTAATAAGGTATATGGAAAGGAATGTTGTAAATGGATTTTTTTGATAGATTAGGGAAAAAAGCATCAGAAGCCTATAAAGTTACGGCAGATAAAACAGGAAAAATTGCAAAAGAAACCAAATTAAAATTTAAAATGGGAGAATTAAAATCAAAAATAGAAGACATTTATGAAGAAATTGGAAAAAAAGTATATGAAACACATGTAAAAAAAGAAGAAATTTCCATGAATGATTTACTAGATGAATGTAAACAAATTGATGAAATGAGTAGTGAAATTGAAAAAATACGTCAAGAATGTTTAGAACTTAAAGACAAGAAACAATGTCCAAAATGCTTTAAGGAAATTGATAAAAATATGAAGTTCTGTCCAGAATGTGGTGCAAAACAAGAAGAGGAAAAAGCACAAGAAGTAGAAGTTTTAGAAACATCAGAAGAGGGAAAGAAAGAAACTTCTGCAACAGAGGAGTCTGAAAGAGAAGAAACTGTTGAACAATCTACAGATGCTCAAACAAATTTAGAAAAAACAACAGAAGTAGAAATTAATCCAGATAGCCAAAATATAACAGAGGAAGAACTGAAAAATATAGGACAATAAAAGTTGGTGAGAATATGAAAATAGTTGTACAAAGAGTAAAAGAAGCAGAAGTAAAAGTAGATGGAAAAGTTGTTGGAAAAATCGGAAAAGGTTTTTTAGTATTATTAGGTGTTACACATGAAGACACAAAGGAAAATGCAGATTATTTAGTAAAAAAATTATGTAAATTAAGAGTATTTACAGATGAAAACGATAAAATGAATTTAGCATTAAAAGATGTAGGTGGAGAATTATTAATCGTATCACAATTCACATTATATGCAGATTGTTCTCAAGGAAATAGACCTTCTTTTATAGAAGCTGCTAAACCAGATGAAGCAGAAGCATTGTATGAATATTTTTGTGAAGAATGTGCTAAAAATGATATAAAAGTAGAAAAAGGTATATTTGGAGCTGATATGAAAGTAAATTTAATAAATGATGGACCAGTAACCATTATCATAGAAAAATAGAAATTAGAATACACTAATTTCTATTTTTTGCATTAATAAGGAAAACGTTCATATAGGTATTTTATAACCTCGTTACCATTTTGTTCATTAATATGGATATAAACATTTTTATCCAAACAAATCCACATATAAATCAAATAATCTTCCATATTATCCAAAAAGACCCCCACAATTTCGGCTAATTCGATAGGATTTGTATATTGCTTTTCCCAACTCAAATCTTCATAGATTTCAAGATGAGTATTATAAAATTTACTTAAAAATGTATTTAATTCTCCTTGTTTTTGACTATATAAATGAACAGTTACATACATAATATTCTCCATAAAAAATGTTTATACTAAATAGTATGAAAAATATTTTCATTTTTATACGAGAATAAACAAGTCAAAAAATGTCAATACTAAGAAAAACAAAATATGGAGGGATTTTTTTGAAAAAATTTAAAATTATTTCATATATCATATTAGTGATTGTCTTAGTGGTATTGGCATTAACTGTCTATACAAGTGCAACACAAAATAACGAACAAGATGAAAAAGAAAAAGCAACTTCAGAAATTCGATATTTAGATACCAAATTTGTAGATTTATTTAATAATATGAATAATATAGAAACTAGAAATTACCAGATATATACAACAAAAATAGAAGAATCTAGATCTGCTGAAAATTCAGGAGGAGGGTCTTCTAGTGGAAATTCTACTTCTGATTCTAATACAAGTTCTAGTTCAGATAGTACATCTACTCAAGATAATAGTGACCAAGCACAAACGGAAGAAACAAATAAGAATTATGAAATGCAGACATCTGGAATTTTAACCACAAATAGAGATATCGATTGGACCTCTTGTAAAAATGAATCAGAATTAATTTACACTTCTATATCAACCATTACATTAGATTTATATCGTTTAAATGTATCACAAGAAGATATATTAAATTTCAATAAAGACTTAGATACTTTAACAGTAAGTTTGGAAGAAGAAAATAAGCAATTAACTTTAGATAATTTAGTAAAAATATATGAATATATACCAAAATTTGCACAAACAGTTGTGGATGATACATTATATAAAACGGTATTAGAAACAAAATTAAATATTTTTAGAGGATATGCTAAATTAGATAATGGTGATTGGACAGGAATTAGTACAAATATAGTAGATGCAATAAATGCATATGCCACATTATTAACCAATACAGAAATAGATGCCAATAAACAAACAAGCGTTAATAAAGGATATGTCATGCTAAATGAATTAAAAAATGCAGTAGATACACAAAATACATCTGTATTTTTGATAAAATATAAAAACTTACTAGAAGAAATTAATAATTTATGATATAATAACAAATAGAGTAAATTGAATAGTCGCTGGTAAATCTCCGAAAGGAATTACGAGAGGAAAGTCCGGGCTCCATAAGAGCAATGATGCTAGATAACGTCTAGTGGGGGCGACCCTAAGGAAAGTGCAACAGAAAATAACCGCCAATTTTTTTGGTAAGGGTGAAAAGGTGAGGTAAGAGCTCACCAGCAATATGGTGACATATTGTGTTTGTGTAAACCCCATCAGGAGCAACACCTCAAAGAGAAGATTAAGCCAGCTCTGGTGCCTTCTCGACTTGCGTGGCTTGAGGTATATAGTGATATATATCCTAGATAAATGACTATTTTAAACGACAGAACCCGGCTTACAGATTTACTCTTTTTTTTATTAAAAAAATTTATAGATTTATAAGAAAATTGCATAGACAAATTGCAAAGCAATTTTTTACATTAGCAAATCTTTCATATCATTTGGTAAAGGACAAGTAAAACATTGTTCTTTTTTTTTGACTGGATGAATGAAAGATATCATATAGCTATGTAATGCTTGCCTAGAAATTAGATTAGAAGATTGACCATATAAAGTATCACCAAGCAAAGGATGACCAATATAACTAAAATGGACACGTATTTGATGTGTTCTACCAGTTTCTAATTTACATTTAACTAGGCTATAATTTTCAAATTCTTTTATAACTTCATAAATTGTTCTAGAAGGTTGACCAGCAAAGTCTACACATCTTTCAATAATACTTCCAGGTTTTCTAGCAATTGGTAAGTCAATGATTCCAGATTTTTTATCTAAAATTCCATCAACAATGCAAAGATATTCTTTTTGAAAAATATTTTCATTCATTTGCTGACTAAATGCTTCTTGAATATAGGCACATTTTGCAAAAACAACCAATCCGAGAAGTGTTAAAATCTAATCGATTAACAGGCCTAATTTTTTTCTGTAAGCCAATAGAATCAAAATAAAACTTTACACCATTTGACAAAGAATCAGCATAATGTAGAATAGAAGGATGAATGGCAACACCTGCTGGTTTATTCACAATTAGTAACCAGTCATCTTCATAAATGATGTCTAAATCCATTTTAGTAGGAACGACATTAACATTATCTTCAGGATAATCAAAATTAATGATCAAAATATCATTAATTTCAAAAGAATTTCTAGTATCACAAATAGAACCATTAAGCTTGATACATTTTTCTTCAATTAGTTTGGTTAATAAACGATTAGAAATATGTAGTTCATTTTTCAAAAGTGAATGGATATTTTCATATTTATTTTTATCATTAATGGTAATACAATATTTAAGTTTCATTGATTTTAATTGAATATTTTTCTCCTTATTAAATTTCAAGAATACTTGATATATCAAAGTATATACTATATAGTCTGTAAAATCAACGTATTTGATAAAACAAGGGAAATTACTAATGGTATATATATGAATTGTAAAGAGGATAAGAGATAAAAATAAAAAATTTCTTAGAGTCTTTTACTCTAAGCTCTAACATCTTTTATATAAATACTATTTTTATGCAATTTATAATAAATATTTTCATTTGATTTATGAGAATTGTCGAGGTATACTTTTTATAAAACTTTTATAAAATTTTATTGACATTAAGCTTGTTTATTGATATTATTTCTATGAAAATTTTTTCTTAGAGTAAAAGACTTTAGGAAAATAAAAGCATAAGAAAAGAAGGGAGAAAAACAAATGAAAGAAAATTTTAAAGGTAAAAAAGGTATTACGCTAATTGCGTTAGTTATTACAATCATTGTGCTATTAATCTTAGCAGGAGTAACCATTGCAACATTAACAGGAGAAAATGGAATATTATCAAATGCAACTAGAGCAAAGGATGAAACAGATGAAGCATCTGCAAGAGAAAAACTAGCATTGCTATTGATGGACATAAAGATGGATGCATATGAGTATGGAGAAACTCCTATATTACCAGATGAAGCAATGGGAGATTTTGCAGAATATTTAGGAGAACAGGATGAAGTGGATTCAGCAATTTATAGTAATGGAAAAATATTAGTAACTATAGATGGAAAAGAATTCTATGTAGATAATAATTTAAACATTCAAGATATAACAGAAGGAGAAATTGCTTCTGATATCCAAGTAGAAATAGTAGATGGGGCATGTGTAAGATTCTCATCAGCTAATCCTGAAGAGTATGCTAAAAGAGATGGATATGAAATAAGTGAAAAAATAGCTTCAACTGGAGAGTTAAAAATAGCAGATACAGGAGACAGTGGAGAAAACATGGTAACAATATACATGCCAAATGGAGAAACTGGAACATTAGATTTGTCAGATGAAAATGCAACAGTAGACTATTGGGCATATAAAAGTAAGCAATATACATTTACTTTGACGAGAGGTAATGGGGAGAGAGATACTCTAAATGTTGATGTAGAAATACCATATACACCTGAAGAATATTTGGATATTACCACAGGAGAAAATTCGAAGTTTGCTGATTTGAAAGAATTTATGTCTTATTATTTGGGATATCCAGCTATTGAAATTGAACATAAACACGGGGAGCCATATCCGTATAATATTGTTAACTTAGCAGGTGGAATTAAATATGATAATACTGATAGATTTGCTATCAATGGAATAACAACTTATATTTTTTCAGAAGTAGATACATCATTATACAAGAATGGTGATAGGCAAGGAAATGAAAGAGGAAAAGATATAAAAACCATATATGTACCTGCTACAGTTACTTATATAAGTGGTGAATATTTTTCTGGACTTACAGAAAGTACAACCATATATTTTGAAGCAGCAGGACCATTAGATACCTGGGAAGAAAATTGGAATAGAAATTGCAATGCTAAAATGTTATGGAATCAATAAATGGAGTAAAAGTGAAAAAAGTAGTTAATTATATAATTATGATAGCAATATGCCTAATCGTTATTTTACTCAGTATATTGGTAGGAACACCATTAGAAGAAAACACGCAAATAATAACGATAATGACAACAGGCATATTTATGATAGCAGTCATATATTATCAAATTATAAAAAGAAAAAACAAAGAAAAAATAAAAATAAATGGACTAGATATAGCGATTAGTATTCTATGTATTAGTCCATTTATACCATTAATCTTTCAAACAGCAATAAGCGTAGAAGATAGTTTTTATATAGCTATTCGATATATAACAATTCTAATGATATATGCTAGTGCAAGAATTGTGATACATTTTGATAAGAAATGCATTGACTATATAGATGGAACCATTATTGCAACAGGTCTTATTAGTGCTGTTATTGGAATAGACAATATGACATATAAATTTTTCTTGGACCCATTATATAAAATAGGGGTACCATTTATTGTTAATATAGAAAATAGGATGTTTGGAAATTTTGGTTATGCAAATGCTTTTGCAATCAGTCTAGTAATACCATTTTTCTTATCTTTAGATAGATATGTAAAAAGTAAAAAGGAGATAGGGAAACATATATATACAGGACTTAATTTTCTTTTTTTATCTTGTATATTATTGTCATATTCAAAAGCAGTATATATTGTTATATGTTTCGTAATAGGAATATGCATAGTTTTATATAAAGATAAAGAAACAAGGATAAAAATGATATGCAATATATTGGCAATAGGTGTATGTTCTATCATATATACAAAAATCTTTATGAATCTGTATCAAGAAGAAAATAATCTAGCGATTTGGCTTATGACAATAGAATTTATTTTTATAGCAATTATAACCAATATGATAATTGTAAAACTGATAGAGAAAAAACAAATAGATGTAAAAACATTTAAAAGAATTTTAGTGGTTTTATGTGTATTACTAATTTTATTTATTTTGGTAGGCTTAAAGTTAAAAACGCCATTGGTTATGTTTGAAAAAGAAACACAGACTTCAGAAGTGAAATACAAGATATCTAATATAAAACCAAACACAGATTATCAATTTGTATTTGATATAGAAGCAAGGTCTTTGTATGACCATAGAATTTATAGTATACAAGTTATAGAAGAAGATGAACATTATCAAACGATAAAAGAACATGAAATAAAACTAAAAACATTTTTAGGGAAAAGAACTATAGAATTTAAAACAGACCCTAAAACAGTAGAATTTGCATTAATATTTAAAAGTAGTAATCCTAAAGAACAAAAAGGGTTAAAAATCAATAAATTAGAAATTAATGGAGAAGAATATGTTTTGAATTATGCATATTTGCCGGCAAGTGTAGTTAATAAAATAAAAACATTTCAAATACATAATTTAAGTGTATCAGAAAGACTAACATTTTATAAAGATGCAATGAAATTAATAAAGGAAAATCCATTGACAGGAATTGGTGGAAATGGATGGAACTATAAATATTGGGAAGTAGCAAGTTATGACTATGAAAGTACACAAGTACATAGTTACCCAATACAAATATTATTAGAATTTGGAATTGTAGCAATAATAGCCTATATTGCACTTATTGTTTATGTAATAAGATATTTAATAAAAAAAGAAAATATAGGCGTAATAACAGCACTTATTGCAATTTTATTACATAGTATAGTAGATTTTGATTTGTCATTTATGAATTTATTGTGTTATACATTTTTATTAATTGCAATAGTATCAACAGATGTAAAGGACCATGAAAATGAGTAAAGATTTAGTAAGTATTATTGTTTCATTATACAATAAAGAACGATATATTGAAAAAACCATTAAGAATATTAAAGAACAAAGTTATTCTGATTGGGAATTAATCGTTGTGGATGATTGTTCAACAGATAGAAGTTATGCAATTGCAAAAGGGTATGAAAATGAACAAATATATGTTATAAGAAACGATAAAAGACAAGGGGTAGCGAAAACAAGAAATATAGGATTAAAAAGAGCAAAAGGGAAATATATTTGTTTTCAAGATGCAGATGATTTATGGGAAAGTACAAAACTAGAAAAACAAATACGATTTATGAAACAAAAACAATGTGCTTTCTCATATACAGCATTTAAATACATGAAAGAAGATGGAACAAAAAGAAAAAGAATGGTAAAAGTTCAAGAAGCGTTATCATATGAAGAGGCGCTTAAAAATATAAGAATTTTAACGATATCTGCAATGATAGATATTACTAAAATAGACAAAGAATTATTAAAAATGCCAGATGTTCCATCAGAAGATATTGCTACATGGTGGAATATATTAGAAAAAGGATATATAACCTATGGATTAAATGAATGTTTAGTTTATTATAGGCAAACACCAAAATCATTAACTTCAAATAAAATTCAATCTGCAAAAAATAGATGGTATTTATATAGAAAATATAAACATTTGACATTTTTTAAAGCATTGTATTATTTTTTACATTATGCCATCTATGCCATTATTAAAAGAATATAAGGAAAATAAAATGAATCTAGAAGTATTAGTAGCTACTATGAATAGGAATAGGCAAGAAATTATAAAACTGATAAATAAAATGCATATAACTGGTAAAGCAATCATTGTTGATCAAATATCAGAAGATGCAATAACAGAAAAAATAAAATTAAATAAGAATAAACAATTAAACAAAATATATAAAGGAAAGCTAAAATCACATAAAATTATTTATGACAGGAAAAAGGGATTGAGCAGAAGTCGAAATCTTGCACTTGGAAAAGCAAAAGCAGAAATTGTTTTATTAGCAGATGATGATGTTATATATCAAAAAGATTATGAAAGAATTATTGTAAATGCATATCAGAAAAATCCATCAGCAGATATGATTGCCTTTTATGTAGAAAGTTTAAATCCCAAAAGAAAGGTTAGAAAATTAAAAACAGGTAAAATTGGTTGGATAAAAATATTTCGAGTTTCTTCATTTCAACTTACTTTTAAATTAGAAAGTATTAAAAAAAATAATTTGAAATTTGATGAAAACTTTGGAGCAGGAACGCAAAACTATTGTGGAGAAGAAACTATATTTTTAAGTGACTGTTTAAGAAAAAAATTGAAACTAATATATATAGATAAAAAAATAGGAGAAGTAGAGCAAAAAGATAGCTCATGGTATGAAGGTATTAGTAGAAAATATATAACTGTTGAAAAAGAATGTTTTAAAAGAATTGCACCCAAATGGTGGTGGGGGTTATGGTTTCAGTTTTTAATAAGAAAAATATTACCTATTAGATTATCAGAATTTTATAAAACCATATTGACAAAAATTCATAATAGTAAAAATAAATGAATAATATATGTAATTTATAATACAGATATTAAACTCAAAAAAGGTTTAATATCTGTATTTTTTATCCCATATTTATATAAAAAAATTCTTAGAGTCAGCTACTCTAAGAATTTGATAAAATTCAAAAAACACTAATCTTTTACATATTACAATAATTGTCTCTTAAAAAATTCTTTATTATTATTTTTAAAATATTGTTACTAATTTTTATTTCTTCATTGACATT
>CASEIX010000035.1 GCA_949288095.1 uncultured Eubacteriales bacterium | reverse complement strand
TTCAGGACTAAACTATGATGATGACGAAGAAGATTATAAAGTAAATAGTAAACAACAATATGAAGATGATATAGAAGAACAAGATAACAATATATATGATAACAATAATGATGATGACGAAATAACTTGGACTAAAGAAGAAGCTAGAAAACAATTTTTAGATGATTATGATAATATGTATCTAGACCAAGAAAGAGCTTCAAGGAAGAAACATAGGGGTAAAAGATTTAAGTAAAATTTAAAAAGGATGTAGATATTATGTTTAAGGTAATAATGATGTTAATTTCAGCAATTATGATACTTGCTGGTGTTATTCTAATTTATGATGCACGTTTAATTACAAAGAAGTTCTTTGGTTTTGGAGACCAAAACGAAGGTAGTAGTGGTCTAAAAATATTAGGTTTTCTAATTGTTATAATAGGTGGACTTATTTTATATTTTAATTTTTAAAGATAGCTAAATGCTATCTTTTTTTGAGTTCGACACGTTTCGACAAACTTTTTACAAAAAATGTGGTAAAATGAATAAAAAGGATAGGAGATGATATATATGAACATAAAACAAGCATATAAAAAATCTCTACAAAAGATAAAAAAAGTAAATAATCAAAAAGAATACATTAAACTTATTAACAGATATAATTTACTTCTTATTCCAACATTAGAATATATGTCTGGCAAGAAGTTTGAAGATTTATTAAAAGAAGGCAAATAGCCTTCTTTTAAACACATAAAAAAATAAAGAAATGGTAAGAAAAAATAAAAGGCAAGAAGCTTTAAAATAAAGGGATTTTTGCTTTTTTTGGTGTTTTTTTGCTATTGACAAATTTGTTTGTTAGGTATATAATATTTAAGATTTAAAGGAGATTTAAGTCTATTTTTTTGTAAAAAAGAAGGGGTAAGAAATGAACAATAAAAATATAAGAAATATTGCAATAATAGCACACGTAGACCATGGAAAAACAACATTAGTAGACGCAATGCTTAAACAAAGCCACGTGTTTAGAGATAATGAACAAGTACAAGAAAGAGTAATGGACTCAAATGACTTAGAAAAAGAAAGAGGAATAACAATATTATCTAAAAATACAGCAGTAATGTATAATGATGTAAAAATAAATATAGTAGACACACCAGGGCATGCAGACTTTGGTGGAGAAGTAGAAAGAGTACTAAAAACAGTAGATGGAGTACTTTTATTAGTTGATGCCTTTGAAGGAGCAATGCCACAAACAAGAGAAGTATTAAAAAAATCATTAGCGTTAGGTCTAAAACCAATAGTAGTAATAAATAAAATAGATAGACCAGGAGCAACTCCTGAAAAAGTAGTAGACCAAGTAATAGAATTATTTATAGAATTAGATGCAAGTGATGAACAATTAGAATTCCCAGTTGTATATGCATCAGCTAAAAATGGAATTGCAAAGATGAATTTAAGTGATGAAGCTACAGATTTACATTGCTTATTTGAAACAATTGTAAATACTATTCAAGCTCCAAATTGTGATGAAGAAGGACCAGCACAAATGTTAGTATCAAATATTGATTATGATGATTATGTTGGAAGAATTGCAATAGGAAGAGTTGAAAGAGGTATTATAAAAGTAGGAATGCCAGTTGCAATATGTGGAAAAGAAGATAAAATAACACAAGGAAGAATTGCAAAAGTATATACACATGTTGGATTAAATAAGGTAGAAGTAGAGGAAGGAAAAGCAGGAGATATTATAGAACTTGCAGGTTTACCAGATATTAATATAGGTGATACAATTTGTGATTTTAATCATCCAGAAAAAATACCATTTGTAGATATTGATGAACCAACTGTATCTATGACATTTAGTGTTAATAATGGACCATTTGCAGGAAAAGAAGGACAATTTATTACTTCTCGTCATATTCGTGATAGATTGTTTAAAGAACTAGAAAGAAATGTATCATTAAGAGTAAAAGAAACAGATTCACCAGATTCTTTTGAGGTATCAGGAAGAGGAGAATTACATTTATCTGTATTAATTGAAACAATGAGAAGAGAAGGTTTTGAATTATTAGTATCTCGTCCAAAAGTTATCTTTAAAGAAATTGATGGTGTCAAATGTGAACCAATTGAAGATTTAGTGGTCAATGTTCCAGATGACTGTGTAGGAAATGTGATTGAGAAATTAGGAAGAAGAAAAGCAGAAATGGTCAATATGGAACCTGCTGAAGATGGACATACAAAAATTGAATTTAAGATTCCAGCAAGAGGATTAATTGGATATAGAACAGAATTCTTAACAGATACAAAAGGTGAAGGAACTATGAATCATATATTTGATTCATACCAACCATATAAAGGAGATATCCAAGCACGTGTTAGAGGAACAATTGTCGCATTTGAAGCAGGAAAATCTGTTACATATGGATTATACAATGCACAAGATAAAGGTGATTTATTCATCGGACCTGGTGTAGAAGTATATGAAGGAATGATTGTTGGATTAAATTCAAGAGGAGAAGATTTAGCAATCAATGTATGTAAAGAAAAACATTTAACAAACACAAGAGCTTCTGGTTCAGATGAAGCATTACGTTTAGTACCACCAATTCAAATGTCACTAGAAAAAGCAATTGAATTTATCCAAGATGATGAATTGGTAGAAGTAACACCAAAATCAATTCGTTTAAGAAAGAAAATTTTAGATACAAAAGAAAGAGAAAGAGCAAACAGAAATAAATAGAATCCATAGGGTGTATTGGGATTATTGGAATCAGGTCCTTTTGGACCCAAAACAATTTGGATGTAAGACAATGTATGATGAATTTAGTAAAAGGAGAGCAAAATAGAAAACAAAGGGAAAAGAAAGATAGGAGAACAAAAAGTGAATTTGCAAGAACAAATTAAAAAATTTGAACCTTTTAATGAACAAGAACGAGCAGACAAAGAAATGATGCTAGAATATATAAATACATTTCCGGATGTATTAACCAGAGAAAATAAAATGTGTCATTTCACGGCTTCTAACTGGATTGTAAATAAAGAAAGAACAAAGGTATTAATGATTTATCATAATATCTATCAATCTTGGGCATGGACAGGTGGTCATAGCGATGGAGATGACAATTTGTTACATGTTGCATTAAAAGAGGCCGAAGAGGAAACAGGTTTAAAATATCTGAAAGTATTAAGTGATGGGATATATAGTTTAGAAATTGTAACGGTAGATTGTCATATAAAAAGAGGAAAATTTGTGCCATCTCATCTACATCTAGATTGTTGCTATTTACTTGAAGCGGATGAAAAGGAACCTCTTAGAATAAAAGAAGATGAAAATAGCGGTGTAAAATGGGTTGATATTGACAAGGTAATAGAAATAACCAATGAACCTAAAATGGTACCCATTTATCAGAAATTGAATGATAAGTTATTAGAATTAGAACAAAAAACAAAATAAAATAACGCAAAAGAACTGTCAAAATGGCAGTTCTTAAAAAATAGATAGAAAATGTTATAAAAATAAAAAAGAAAAGCGAATTAGAAACGAGATGGAGGAAATAAAATTGAATGCAATAGAATTAGAAAAAATAAAGCAAAAAGCATTAGAAGAGCATATTCCTATTATCATGGATGAAACATTAGATGTGATTGAAAAATATTTAAATAAAAATAAGCCAAATAGAATACTAGAAATTGGAACAGCAGTTGGCTATTCTGCTATATGTTTTACACAATTTTTATCAGAAAATGGTGTCATTGATACCATTGAAAGAGAAGCAGATAGAGTAGAAGAGGCAAAGAAAAATATCAAATTAGCAGAAGTAGAAGGCAAAATAAATATTTATGAAGGAGATGCCGTAGAAATTTTACCAACTTTACATAACCAATATGATGTGGTATTTATTGATGCTGCCAAAGGAAAATATCCATTTTTCTTGAAAGAGGCCTTGAGAATGATTAACAAAGAAGGCATTATTTTTGCAGATAATATTTTATATAAAGGATATGTTATGAGTGATTATAACAAGCATAAACAAAGAACAGCCGTTAGAAATTTAAGAGAATATATCAAAGAAGTTAGCGAAAATCCAAATCTTGAAACAGAAATCTTAGAGGTGGGAGATGGATTGGCAGTTAGTAAAATAAAATAGAGAAAATTTCTAAAAACTATAGAATAATTATGTATTTTATATTATAATATAAAAATGTAAAGGGGGAATATTGAAATGAAAAAGAAAATTTTAATTACAATAGCAGTTATAGCTGTTATAGTAGTGTTAGGAATTACTGTATTTATGTTGACAGGTCGCGGAAACAGCCAAGAAAATGCAAATCAAAATCATGAGGAAGAAAGTTTAGGAGCCACAGAAGAAGTAAGGGAAGCAGAAGAAGTAGTAGGGGGAACAGATAATAATGATAATTATTTTGTAAAAATAAAGGGAGAAGAATTCAAAGTAGGAGATAAAATTTCAGATTTATCAAAAGTTGGACTTAAACAAGATCCAGATGTGTTGACGGAAACGCTTCCTGGAAATAAGTATATGATTGGTGCTGGAAATATATATGATGAGAATGATGAAAATGTATGTGATATAACGCCATATAACCCAACAGATGAAGACATTACTCTAGAAGAGGCTGTTATTGGTGGTTTTGAAATAGGAGAGGCTGACTATACTCGTATATCAGAGGAAATATTAGCATTAGATGTAGAAGTAGTAGGAGGAATCAAACTAGGTTCATCATATGAGGATATGGTAGCAGTATTTGGAGAAACTGATGATATGTATGAATCAGAGGCTTTAGGCTATAAAGTGTATACTTATGAGTCTGAAGAAGTATATAGAAGTTATGAATTTACAGTTGATAAAGATGGAAAAGTATCTAAAATAAAATGGCAAAATTTAGTTTTTGATGAGTAATACACTATATATTTATCAAGAACAAAGCAGGATAAAATAGATATATAAAGAACATAAAAGGAATGAATTATTTGATGGAGGAAAGGCAAAATGCCAATTGCAATTGGAGCACTTTTAATACCTATTGTCATTGTGATTATCAAAGTATCAAATCTTATTACAACAAAAAAGCATATTAAGATTATATTAAACATATTACTCATTATCATTCCAATCATATATATTGTTTTATGTTTGGTTATAGGAGCAGAACCATTTGATTTTGAGGAACATTATTCAATCCAATATATGATTTTTAGAGGAGAATATATATTAAATGCTGGAATCATTTTTGTTTTTACACCATTTATATGGATTGTCGTTTTTCACTTTTTAAGAATGATTTTTCGTTCCATTAGAGTTAGAAAAAATGCTATTATTAAAAGGGATGAAGAATATATCTATTATAGAGGTGATCTTGATAAAGTATCTCCTAGTATCATCATGTTTACCTCAACATTTGATGTAGATATGAAAAAGAGTATATCAGCTACGATTTTGAAATTAAAACTGACAGGCTACATAAAAGAAGAGAGTGATCATTATATATTTACCAATAAGGATATATCTCACTTACTGGAAAGTGAACAAATGGTTTTAACGTTAATTAGAGATCAGTATTTTGATAAAAATAAATATGAAGAAGTGGTTAGACAAGAAGCATTACAGGATAAATATGTAGTGAAAAACCGTGGAGGAATACCATTTAGGGTATTAAAAATCCTCATTGCTATTTGTATGCCAGTGATTATATTTATTCTTTCAGTAGGATTAGATGAGTACGTTTTTGAGAACTATCGTGTTTATCCAGCAGATGATGGACATACATATATTATGTTAAAAAATGAAGAAGACATAGAACAACTTTATTATAACGAAGTAACAGATGAAAATGATTATTACCATAGACCTATGGCAGATGGGAGTTTTGCTTATAATTATGCAGAAATAAGAGCAGATAAGTTTGAATATAGTGTTGTAAGAAAAGCATTCTGTTTAAATATAATAACAACATTGATTATCGGATTTTTTGCGATTTTTATTTTGATTGCATTATATATTGTAGTTGACCAAATCATCTATATTCGTAAAAATTATAGAAGGACAATTAAAGGAAAAATATTATTAAATAAAGCCTATGCATTAAAAAATTATTTAAAAGAGTATTCATTAATGAAAAATAGAACAGAAAACGAATTAGTGTTGTGGGAATATTATTTAGTATATGCAGTTGTTTTAGATGTTAATGTAAAAATTAAAGATAAAATCATAGAAAAATATGTAAGAAATATCGTATAAAATAAATTGTAAAATATTGAATTTATACTTTATATAATATTATGAAAGACTTTATATACACATATGATTACGCAAAGGAGGAAAAGATGAACATAGACTATCTGAATACATTACCAGAAGTAGAAAATACATTTAATATTGACTTACAAGAGGATGAAAAGATAATTTTTACTGCGAAGCTAAGGTGCTTTGGAACAGAGACAGATAGATTTCTTGGTGGATCAAATTCAAAAATTACTTTGTCAAATAAGAGAATTATGGCTGATAATACTGTTGGAATATGGACTATTGATATAGCAGATGATATTGTTAGTTACCAAAAAGTTGAAAGTGGAAGATTTATTTTTAAATCTGCTTATATTCTTATTAATTTAAATAAAGAAGTTGTATTTAATGATGGAAAAGAAAAATTGAATGGATTTCGATTTTATTTTAATAAAAAAGATATATTGAAATTTGAAACAATTATGCATCATCTATTAAAGTAAAGGGGATATCAAAGAGGTACGTGAAAATCTAAATCTGTAAACAGAATTTTTATAGGTTGAAGATAGATTAATTGTTAGTAAAATCAAATAAGAAAACTCTCAAATAGGTTTGAGAGTTTTTTACGATATTAGATGTAATCAAAGTCGATATTATAATTTCCTTTACTTCTAGCATCATTACGTATTTTTCTAGAACGTAAAAAATTTTCATAACTAGAAAAATCTAATGGTGGTAAAGAATCTTGTGGATCAGGCGTATAAGCTTTCGGATTTTGAAAAGTATGTTCAAAAACTTGGAAAATTTTTGCCACAAAAGGTTCAACTCTATTTTTTGCAACTTTAGCAGTTATGATATATTTTCCTAATAAATCAGGTAATGCCACCTCTGGATTATATAAAAGTTTTTCTAGAATTTCAGTAGAAGAATCAAAGGCTTCTGGATTTTTCTCTAGTATTGGTCGTAATATTGGATTTTTGTACCATTTTTTCATTTTTTCTTTTTTATAAACATCATGACTAGTTGATGCATTGATACTAGTAGGATTAATGTCAGGTTTATTTTCACAGTCTCTTTCCATTTCCAAATCACGAATTTGTGTTTCTAAAGAATATCCGATTTCTTCATAAAAATAGGAATCATGCAAAGATTTATACTTAGAATCATCTTTAGGAGATTGAACATAATCTTTAGAACGTGTCCAAATTCTTGTTACACCAATTTCATCATAATATTGATACATAGCATATCGAATATCATAAAGTGCTTGTTCTGTATATTGACTATCAAATTTTTTTAATTTAACATTTGTTCCATTTTGAAAGAGTTTAGTTAAATTAATAATATTTGAATTATTTTCACAATATTTGTTTGTGCCTGCATCTTTGGTTTGATGTATAATTACCATAGTATCGCCAGTTTCAGAATCTGTATAAGCAGAAACAATATCAAATTGTTCTTCATCATTAATAACAAGTACATCTTGAAATAAGGTGACTTTATCATCAGGTGTTTTAGAAGCGTTAACAAATTTTCTTTTCCTAGCAGGTAATTCAGAATCATATAATAAATTATGTTCGTTAATTTTCTTACGTTCACCATTAACGATAGCATATCGATTCCCATTGGTCTCGTCTATTATAATCTCTTCTGATGGAATTTGTATGGCTGAAGAAATAGGAATCGCATTTCCTTTTTCATCTAAAATTTCTAATTGTCCTTCTGGGTTACTTCTTACAGATTGAATGTTAAAATCAACATCATTGACAATAATACGGTTAGCAAATGTATCTTCAGTTCGTCCTAATCGAATAACAAGGTTTTCTTTTTCATCAGGGGTTAGTTGGTCAAATAAAGCTCTAAAACCATTCAGTGTTCTTTTTTCATGTGGTGTATTTTCAATCATACTTTTTATTTTTAGATATCTTTCTATTTTTGGTGGTCTATCTTTTAAAAGAAATTTAAAATATTTCTCTATATTTTTACTTCTCTCTTCTTGAAGAGCTTTCATTTCATTTTCATCAGTAGGATATTGATCAGGAAAAAGTTTCTCAATACTTTCTGCCATTGTTCTAAAAGATTTAATCAGAAAACTTCTCTTAGATTTTATTCTACCTTTAAAAGAAAAATTAATATTAGGCAATCGTCTACATAGTTCCTTATGTAAATTAACCATTAAGTTTTCTAGAAGAGGTGCATACTCATCAGAATATCTGGCATGTCTTTGGAAAAAAAGATATGGATTAATATCTGGGTGAATATATTGACACCATTGTATAAAGTCATTTTCAACTTTTGGACTTCTCATAACAAAAGATCCTTTCTATTTATATTATTACTTATATAATAAGTATAGCATTTACCAATATTTTTTTCAACAAATTCTTTTTATAATTGACATAAACAAGTGTAAATTGTATAATATGAATGCAAAAAATAAGAAAATATAGATAAAAAGTATAGAAATACAAATAAAAGTAAGGAAGGATATATATGAAAAAAGTAGAATTATTAGCACCAGCAGGTTCTTTTGAAAAGGCAAAAATTGCATTCTTATATGGGGCAGATGCCGTATATTGTGGAACCTCATCACTATCTTTAAGAACAAGAGCAGACATGAAAGATGACGATTTAGAAAAAACAATTAAATATGCACATAGCATTGGAAAAAAAGTGTATGTTACATTAAATATTTTTGCTTGGGATGAAAAATATGAAGAAATTATAGAAATGGCAAAAAAATTAGAAGTATTAAATCCAGACGGAATCATTGCAGCAGATGGAGGGGTTATAGAAGTATTAAAACAATATGCACCAAGTGTAGCCATTAATGTGAGTACACAAGCCAATATTGTCAGCCTTCATGCCGCAAACTTTTGGTATCATAATGGAGCCAAAAGAATGATTATGGCAAGAGAAATGAATAAAGAACAATTAAGATATATCATGGAAAATAAACCAGAAGGAATGGAAATAGAAATATTTATCCATGGTGCCATTTGTTTTGCTTTTTCAGGAAGATGTTTTTTAAGTGACTTCATGTCATGCAGAAGTGCGAATTTAGGAGATTGTGCACAAAGTTGTCGATGGTCATATAATTTATATGCAGAAGAAAAGAATAATCCAGGAGAATTGATGCCTATTGAAACAAGTGAATATGGGACAAGTATTTTTTCTTCAAAAGATTTGTGTTTAATCAAAGAAATACCAGAAATTATTAACATGGGAGTAGATAGCTTAAAAATAGAAGGAAGGTTAAAAACAGAATATTATTTAGCAAGTGTCATAGGTGCTTATAGAAATGCCATTGACGATTATGAAAAAGATCCAGAGCATTATGATTATACTAAATATTTAAAAGAATTAGAAAAAGTAAAAACAAGAGGATTAACCACATTTTATTTTAATGATAGAAATAACAAAGATATACAAGAATATGGAGGAAGACAATATAATGAAAAATATGAATTTGGTGGAAAAGTAGTACAATATGATGAAGAAAAATCTGTTATTGAGATAAAAAACAAACTTCAAGTAGGAGATAAAATGGAGATTTTAATTCCATACAAGTTAGAACCTGTACAATTTACAATTGATAATTTATGGGATTATGATACTAAAGAAGAAATACAATCTGTTAGTCCAGGAGTAAAAGGACAAAAAGTATTGATGAAATTACCAATCAAATGTGAAAAAGATTGGATAATTCGAAGAGAAAAATAATTAGATATAAAAAGTGAGCCATACTAATCGTATGGCTCTAATGCTGTCATCTGTGAGCCGGATAAAATAAAACATTCAAAATGGGTTGGTGGTTACAGATAAATTCACAGATGACAGTATCCTAAAACGATTTACCTGAATATAATACACAAAAGCAAGTAATACTATAAAATGAAAAGGAAAGGAGAAATATCAATGAAAAATCATACACTAATTGGCAATACGCCTATGATAAACATTACATATAAATATAAGGGAAAAGAAAATCATGTATATGTCAAACTAGAGATGTATAATATAACAGGAAGTATAAAAGACAGAGTGGCTTACTATATCATAAAAAAAGCAAAAGAAAGAGGGATGTTAACAGAAAATATGCCAATTATAGAAGCAACGAGTGGAAATACAGGTATTTCTTTGTCTGCCTTAGGAGCATATTATAAATATCCTGTATATATTTTTATGCCAGATTGGGCAAGTGAAGAAAGAATAGAACTAATGAAATTATATGGTGCCCATATCTCATTAATATCAAAAGAAGAAGGTGGATTTGTAAAATGTGTAGAAGAAGCTAAAATATTAGCTAATCATGTAAATGGATTTTTAGCAAATCAATTTGAAAACGAAGATAACATATTGGCACATTATGAAACAACGGGAAAGGAAATTTTAGAACAATTAGGAGAAGGAAAAATAGGTGGATTTATTTCTGGTGTAGGAACAGGAGGAACGTTAATAGGAATTGGAAAGAGATTGAAAGAAGCAAATTATAATATAAAAACATATGCATTAGAACCAAAAAAAATGCCAATGTTGTCAGGAGGTAAGATATTAGAACAACATAAAATAGAAGGGATTGGAGACGATTTTATACCAGATATATTTAAAAGAAATAAAAATATGATTGAAAAAGATATTCTATTGATTGATGATGAGGATGCGATTAATATGGCGAGAAGATTATCAAAAGAATTAGGGCTAGGAGTAGGAATTTCATCAGGTGCAAATTTTATAGGAGCTGTACTGTCACAAGAAGGAGTAAAAGGAAATATGGTTACTGTTTTTGCAGATGATAATAAAAAATATTTATCAACAGATTTAGGAAAAAGGATAATCAAAAATACAAGCTTTATAAGTAATCAAATAGAGTTGTTGAACTATGAGATTGTTTGAAAATGATAGAAAAACCTCAGAATCAAATCTGAGGTTATGTAGTGATACTATTCATTTAAATTTTTAAATTCTTTAGACAATTTTCCAATTGCTTTGGTTTCAATTCTAGAAACATAGGAACGAGAAATACCCATCATTTCTGCAATTTCATGTTGTGTTTTTGGTTTATGACCACCTAAACCAAAACGAAGTTCTAAAATGTTTTTTTCTCTATCTTTTAAAATAGATTTCATTTTTTCATATAATAATTTAATTTTCATCTTAATATCAACTGTATCTTCGATATTTCTTTCATCATTTTCTAAAATTTCTTGTAAAGTAATTACATTATCATCTTTGTCTTTTCCAATGGGTTCATTTAAATAGACTTCAGCACCTAGTTTTTTGGTGGCTCTTAAATGCATTAAGATTTCGTTATCAATGCATCTAGAAACATATGTAGAAAGTTTGGATCCTTTGTCAATGTTAAAACTGTTGATTCCTTTTATTAAACCAATGGTGCCAATCGAAATTAAGTCATCTTGTTCAACATTTGTAGTGGAATATTTTTTGCTAATATGGGCAACCAATCTTAGATTTCTCTCAATTAAAATGTTTCTTGCTTCTTCATCACCATTTTTCATTTGTTCTAAATACATTTTTTCTTCTTCAGATGTTAATGGCTCAGGGAATATATTACTACTAGAAATATATCCAACTAAAAAAACAGAGGATTTTAGAAATTCAATAAACCCTAAAATACCAGACATACAAAGTGCAGAAAACATAAAGGCACCTCCTAATAGTCACGTTATGTCCCATTGAGTTCGTTTTTCAACGGGACATTTTTTGTCCTATAGAGTTCGTTTCTCAATGGGACATTTGAAAACTCGCATAACAAATTATATGTTGGAGAACAATAAAAGTGCCTGACCATTAGAAAATTATGATGAATGAATTAAAAAAATATTTTAGAACTCCAAAAAAATTAAAAAATATGGAATTTTATAAAAATAACTTGAATACATATCATAATTTTGATATAATTTTCCTATACAAAAAGGAGGTGCTTTTATGGCTTTCATTAGACCATGTGCAGATTTGAGAAATAATTATAATGAAATTTCAAAAATATGTCATGAAACAAAAGAACCAATGTATATCACGAAAAATGGAACAAATGATTTGGTCATTTTAAGTGATGAAGCATATGAAGAATTAACAAAAGGATTAGAAGAAACAGAGGAAGAGAGAATTGATAGATTAGTATCAGAACATTTTGATAAACATTATGCTACTTTTGAGGAATTTCAAAAAGATATGATTAGGAAATTTGAAGAGTCATTTAAAGATATTGAAAAAGGACATTATGTGTCAATGGAAGAAGCTATGGAAGAACTAGAGGAAAAATATGGATTATCTAGAGAATAGAAAATATAAAATTGAATGGCTTGACAGTTTTAAAGATGAATTAAGCCAAATTTACTATTATTTATCTAAAATATTAAAAGAACCTTCCATAGCTAATAATTTCCATAAAAAAGTCTACAAACTAATATCTAGTTTATCATATTTTCCAGAAAGATATCAAAAAATAGCTTTTGATAAAAATATTAGAAGAATACCAATAGATAAATATATTATTTTATATACAGTAAATTATAATACTCGGACAAGTCTTTATTTTACATATTTTTCATAGTACACAAAATTATATGAATAAATTTTAATAAAGTAAAATTAAATTTAGTGTAGTTAAGTTAAGTTAAGTATAAATCTAAATCTAATCTAAATTTTAATCTTAATCTTATTTATAATTTTAAATCAAATTTTATTAAAAATTCAAAAATTAAAATCTGTAAATTTCAAAATGATACATAAATTATAGTCAAGAATACAACATTATTTCAATATGTTGTATAATAATTTGTTTATTTTTTAATAATATAAAATATCTTTTTAATGAATGAAACGAAAAGAAATTCATAAAATAAGAAAGGAGAATGTGCGTTTTTCTAGATATATTTTTGAGGAGTATATGTATGAATGGATTTTTTAATATAGTAAAAGGAATCTTTATAGGGGCAGGAGCGATTGTGCCAGGGATTAGTAGTGGTGTGTTATGTGTGATTTTTGGTATTTATGAAAAATTATTAGATGCTGTTTTAAATTTTTTTAAAGATATAAAGCAAAATATAAAGTTTTTATTTCCTATTACTTTAGGTGTTGGAATAGGGGTTTTATTATTTAGTAATATTTTAAATTATTTTTTATATGAATTTCCTATACAAACGAAGTCTATATTTATTGGATTAATTATTGGAACAATTCCTTCTTTAATAAAAGAAGTGAATGAAAAAGAAACATTTAAACCACAAAACGTGCTTTATTTGTTGATAGCATTAGCAATTGGAATCATAACAGTGGTATTAGAAAATAGAATGCATATCATTACTAATCTGGACAATTTAAGCGTCATGTATTTGGTTATGTGTGGAGCCATTATGTCTGTAGGTATTGTTGTACCAGGTGTTAGTAGTACCATTATTTTAATGTTATTAGGCGTCTATTCTGTGTATTTGCAATCTGTTGCCAATTTATATTTACCTGTATTAATTCCTCTTGGTATTGGATTAATATTAGGTAGTATCATTGTGATGAAATTAACCAAAAAATTGTTAGAAAAATATTATGCACAAACCTTTTATAGTATTATCGGTTTTACGATTGGGTCCATATTTGTTCTTTTACCACAAGGAATGACATTGATAGAAGGAATTTTATGTATGTTGTGTATCATTTTAGGAGTATATATATCCCATATACCCAATACGATTAAAAACTTTAAGACTTCTAAAATGTTTAAAGCAGTTAAGATATTAAATAAAATGCATTCACAATCAAAAACGCAAAAAGATTAATTTCTAAAACTTGTTACAATTCAGACTTAAGCAGGAACTATTACAAAAATTCTATGAGACACTCACAAACTCAAGAAAAAGACTTGTGAAATGCTTGAGAATGTAGTATAATGTTTGACATAAAGAACAAATAAGGAAGGTAATGACAATATGATAAAAGATGATAAGAAAAGAGAAGAAATGAAAAAAATCATCCGAGAGAATCCAGAGAAAACATTAAATGAACAAAAAAATATGATAAAAGGTATATTGCCAAAGGGAGAAAGAGAAGAATTCACATTTAATGATTTAGTGGAATTAATATCAGAAATCAATCAAGAAAGAAAAAAGGAAGAAGAAAAGAGAAAGCAAAAAGTTAGTTTTAGAAGAACTAGCAGTCCAAGAAATAGAGAAGGAGAGGAAAGATAAAAATGGATTACAAAGATTTAGCAAATGCAATATTTCCAGATGCAAAGGATATCACATATTATGAGGAAAAATATCCAGAGAGAAATTTAAAAGAAGGAGCAATTGTAACAAGATTTGCACCAAGTCCAACAGGATTTGTACATATAGGAGGATTATATCAATCTTTGATTGCTAGAAAGTTAGCTAATCAAACAGAAGGTGTGTTTTTATTAAGAATTGAAGATACAGATCAAAAAAGAGAAGTAGAAAATGGAATAACAGATATTGTGCAATCTTTGGATAGATTTGGAATAGAACCTGATGAGGGAATGATTTCAGAAACAGAGGGAAAAGGAAATTATGGTCCATATAGACAATCTATGAGAAAAGAGATTTATCAAAGTTATGCAAAATACTTAATTGAACAAGGAAAGGCATATCCTTGTTTCTGTACACCTGAAGAATTGGAAGAAATGAGAGCTAAGCAAGAAGCAGCTAAAATTAGACCAGGATATTATGGCGTTTGGGCAAAATGTAGAAATATAACTGTAGAAGAAGCCATTGAAAAGATAAATAATGGAGAGAATTATATCGTTCGTTTTAAATCACCTGGACGTGAAGATAGAAAAATAAAACATCATGATGTGATAAAAGGAAATGTAGATTTCCCAGAAAATGACCAAGATATCGTTATTATCAAAGCAGATGGATTACCAACATATCATTTTGCACATGCAGTAGATGACCATTTAATGAGAACAACACATGTTATTAGAGGAGATGAATGGCTATCATCAGTTCCATTACATTTACAATTATTCCATGAATTAGGATTTAAACCACCTAAATATGCACATATTGCACCAATTATGAAAAATGATAATGGAAATAAGAGAAAATTAAGTAAGAGAAAAGATCCAGAAGCAGCTGTATCATATTATGATGAAATGGGAATTCCAAAAGAAGCTGTTAATGAATATTTATTAAATATTGCCAATTCTAATTTCGAAAATTGGAGAAGAGCAAATAAAGATAAGTCTATTGATGAATTTGAATTACAATTAAACAAAATGAGTGTCAGTGGGGCTTTATTTGATATGGTAAAATTATTAGATGTAGGAAAAACGGTTATTTCTAAATTTACTGCAGAAGAAGTATATGAAAATGCATTTCATTGGGCAAAAACATATGATAAAGAATTAGAAGAGATGTTAAAAGATAAGGAATATGCTTTAAAAATATTTGGAATTGAAAGAGGAAACAAAAAGCCTAGAAAAGACATCGCAAAATGGTCAGATGTAAAAGAAAACATAGAATATATGTATGATGATAAATTCCTTGCAAAAGAACAAGAGTATCCATATCAAGTGATTCATGAAAAAGAAGATGTTGATAAAATATTAGATTTGTATATGGAAAAATACTATAATGAAAATGATGATAAACAACAATGGTTTGACAAAATAAAAGAACTTGCAGGAGAACTTGGATATGCAAAAGAAGTAAAAGAATATAAAGCAAATCCAGACGCATATAAAGCACATGTAGGAGATGTTAGTACAGTTTTAAGAGTAGCATTAACAGGAAGAACGAATACACCAGACATGTATGAGATTATGCAAGTATTAGGAAAAGAGAGTATGAAAAAAAGATTTGAAGTAGCAAAGAAAAAATAAAATATTGAAATAAAGGATGTAGAAATATGGATGGAAAATTATTAGTTTTATGTGGGGAAAGACCTACAATTGATGAAAATGGAAGAAGAATTGATGAAAAAGGTCAAGTATTGACCAAACAAGGAAATGAACATAGAGATATAGACGGAAATGTTGTACAAGTGGATGAACATAAAAAAGTAATTAGTGGGATGGATTTGTTAAATTCAATGGAAACAGAATCAACAAAACCGAATATCTTATATGTAGATTGGGAATCTATCATTGGTAGTGATGAGGGGCAGTCATTAAAGGAAATGAAACACTATGCAGAAATTGTCGATAGAATACCAACCAGAATTGCTTTAGAAGGAATGGAAGGAACATCCTTATTCAAGAAAGCATATTGGGATACTCTAATGCAAATAGATAGATATGGAAAAAGACCAACTAATAGTTATGTAATCCAATCGCAGGAACAATTTGAACAAACTCTTTCAGATATTATGAAATCAAATGGAATTGTATCTATTTTACCAGCATTACCAGTTGAAGATGGAGAAGATGTGAATCAGAGAAGAATGAGATTATTAAGAAGTTGGGATTACGAACAACCATCATTATATGGAGCAAGAAAAGTAGAAGTATTACCACCACTATCATATACGACTTATGGCGAAGTTTATATAAAAGCACAAGATGAGATGATGAAGATATATGCAAAACCAGATGGGTATCAACAAGTTGGTGGAGAGGAACAAGAATTATAAAGAAGGGAAAAATAATGGAATATAAGATTGGAGATATTGTAAGAACAAAAAAAGTACACCCTTGTGGAAGTAAACTATGGGAAATTACGAGAATGGGTGTCGATTTTAAATTAAAGTGTGAAGGATGTGGACATGTCGTAACTATTCCAAGAGAAAAAGCTCTAAAAGTGATAACAAAATTAGAAAAAAGGACATATATTTGATATATGTCCTTTTTAGCATGACTCTTATACATTAAAAGAAAAGGAATAAGAGATAATTTAATATACGAATCTATTAAAAAGGATTTTCTTGTTTTTGAAGTTTTGGAGCAATTTCATATTTAACTTCAAAAAAAGGAAATTCGTCTAATGAGTTATCTTCCAAACAAGCTAAATAAATATCTAATTCATCTAATGATTTACAAGCAGTAATAATAGCTGGATGTAAACTTAAATTGGTAAATAATTCAGAAGCCAAAGATAATGCTTGCATTTTAGATTTATGTTCTTTTTCTGTAACCAATTTATAAGCTTCTTTAAATCTTGCTATTGCAGAAAATCGATAATCTTTCATAGGTCTGGTATATAATTTTTCTATCACGTCTTCAATAGAAGAATATTTATCATTATTGTTAAATAAAATACTGTTTATTTCTTGTATTTTATAAGGTAAAATGACTTTCCCTTGCATTTCTGAAATAACCAATGTATTTTCTACAAAAGAAGAATTTAAAAGTTCAGGATGTATTTCCAAATCATCTTCTTCTGTTTCAGTAGAACTTATAACAGGATCTTTATTAATTTCTTGTAAAAGTTCAGATAAATCTAACACAGATATTTTATGAATAAATTCCTCAATTAAATTTGTATTTTGATAAATGATATCAATTTCCTGAGTGAAAGTTGTATTGTAATGAGAAATTTTATAATCAACATATTCATCATGAATGCCTGTAATCACTTTATCAAGTTTTTCTAAAAGTAAATTTAGTTTTTCAATATTGGTATTTGATTTACCTAAAATATCAGTTGCTTCATTAATGTATTGAAAAGCATTGTTTTCTGATTCAAAATCTAATTCAACTTTTAAATCACCTAAAAAATTCTTTAAAAAGCGTAATATTTGTTTATTTAAGTTTTTTTGAATATCTAACATAGATTGTAAAGAACTTTTTTCAATTTCTAATAATTTCATTGAGTTTTTATCTTTTGAAATGCTAATCATTTGTAACCTCCAATTTAAATATACAAAAAGTATATCATTAAAAAAAATAAAAGTAAATGAAAATAGCACAAAAACGCAAAAAATGTTGAAAAAGAAAATTTGTTATGATATATTGTTTTTGTAAAAATGTTTAGGGGGAAGAAGAGATATGAAAAAAACAATTTTAAATATCATATTTGTAATTTATGTAATTATTGCCGTATTTGTAACAATATGTTTGTTATCATACAATCAATTTAAGGTAACAGAATTTGGAAATTATTCATTAGTTATCATTAATGATAATGAATTAGCACCAGATTTTAATAATGGAGATTTAGTAATTGTAGATAAAAGTATAGATGTTTTACCAGGAGATAAAGCATTTTTCTATGATACATATGACAGACAAATAGAAATTATGCTAGGAGAAGTAGAAGACTTAGAAAAAGTAACAGAAACAGAGTCAACATATACATTTGAAGGAGAACGCAAAATATCAAGTGAGTATGTACTTGGAGGAGAAAATGCTACTTCAGTAATACCAGGAGTGGGGGCAGTTCTTAGTGTATTAGAATCTAAATGGGGATTTCTATTTTTAATTGTATTACCAGCACTACTTGCATTCTTCTATCAAATAACAGTTGTTATATCTGATATAAGAAATTCAAAAGAAGATAAAGATGATAAGGTAGAAAAAGATGCAGGAAAAAAAGCATAAACTATTTAAGAAAAAATATATATTGTATATTTGTATAATACTAATTGTGATATATGGTATTATACAAATATATGCTGTTTTTCAAAGTGAAGTAAATGGAACAGTAAATCTAGTAAAAGGTGTATGGCAAATTAAAATCAATCAAACGGATATATCTAATGGAGTAAACAAAGAATTTACAGTGGATAATATAGAAGTTCAGAATAATGAACATGTAAAACCAGGAAATCTAGCACCAGGTTTATCTGGTATATTTCATATTTCCATAGATCCTACCAATACAGATGTATCTGTAAGATATGATGTAAGCCTTAACCAAGAAAATTTAACGAATAAAAATATAACAATAAAATCCATTAAAGAAACTAATCAAGGGAAAACTTTGGTAAAAACAGATGAGAATACATATACAGGAATCATATCTCTAGAAGAAATTAAGCAAGGAATACAAAATACAATCGAAGTGGAAATAGAGTGGAAAGATGATGAAACAAATAGTGAAGAAGATACAAGTATGGGGATACAAGAAGAATATAAGTTAGAAATTCCAATCATTGTACATGTTAGTCAATACTTAGGAGAAGAAATAGTAGCATATGAGTAGAAAAATAAAGGTAAAGAAAATCATTAATAAAATAGCAGGAATCACATTAAATATATTGTTAATATTTGTATCTTTATTAATTATCATAGGAATATATTATTTATTCCAAATAAAGATTTTAAATAATCCATATGCCAATATTTTTGGATATACATTTTTTGAAGTAGCAACAGGAAGTATGGCAGATACGATAGAAATAGGTGATGTGGTCGTTGTAAAAATTACAAAAGATATACAAGAAAATGATATTATTGTATATCAGGAAGAAGAAAATTTTATTACACATAGATTAATCAAAATAAATGAAAATGGTGAATGGATAACAAAAGGAGATGCAAATAATACTGAAGATAGTCCTATACAAGAAACACAAGTATTAGGAAAAGTGATACAGATTATTCCCAAACTAGGCGTTTGGAGAAGAGCTATTTTATCTCCACAAGTATGTATTTTAGCAATAACTCTAATAATCCTTTTAGGAGTTGCACTTAGAATTACAAACAGTACGGAGGAAAAAAATGAGTAAAGAGAAAAAAAGATTATATGCCAAATTAGTTATTTTAATAGCTTGTTTTATGATTGTACTTAGAATATTTGTGTTAATTTGGTCTAGATATGAAAGTGAAGCAACATCTAATGCAAATGTAGATATTGCATTTTATTTATTAAAGGAAGATTTCCAAAAAATGAGTTTGAATTTGGCAGAAATATTTCCACAAGATAATGCCTATGTATATACATTTTCTATAGGAAATGAGGATGGAGAAAAAACAGCAGAAATTGATTTATCATATGATTTAAAAATACGAACAACAACAAATTTGCCACTAACATATACCTTATATATGAATCAAGACTATGAAGATGAAAATGCAGTCAATATAATCGAAACAAATGAAATAGCACAGGATGAAGATGGGACATATTTTAGAACAATGACAACAAAAACAGAGGAATTGTATTACCAAGAACCTAAGACAAATGTATATCAATTGGTAATACATTTTCCAGCAAATTATAATACAATGGAATATCAAGACATTATAGAAATGTTAGAAATAACAGTAGATTCAAGACAATTAACTTAAGTGAAGAAAGGAAGAAACATGCGAAAAAAAACAAGAACTAGAAGTCAATATCAAAAAAAACAAATCTTAATTATATTAGTGATATGTATTGCTTTGATATCTCTAGTTGTGATTTTTGCGAGATATATAACAGAAAGTGTCAACAACTATTTTCTAAGAAGTAAAGAATTTTATTTTGAAAGTGATAAGTTATCAGAAGATGGAACAACACTTCAAGTAGATAACTGGTCTGGTGTAGATGATTATACAATTACCATTAATATGAATAGCAGAAAAAATAATATAGAGGCAGCAACCTATGATATTTCTTATGATATTCAGTATAGTTGCACAGATAATGCAATTTGTCAGCTAAGTAAAACAGAAGGGATTATATATGCATCAAGTAATACAGACTATTTTAATTTAACCATTACGCCAAATACACAATTGAGAACAGGAGATAGAGTGGTTGTAGATATAGAAGTTCATTCAACATCAGAATATCAAAAAACATTAAAAGGACAATTTATTTTGGTAGTAGGACAAGAAAATATTTCTTATCAAATTACAGATGAGGCAAATAGTCCATATTTAGAATTAAGTATTACCAATACATTAAGTTATTATACAGTAAGAGAAAGTTTTGGAGAATATCAGGCAGGAGATAGAATAGATGGAAATACATATTTAAGTCTATCAGAACAAAATAAAAATAAATGTTATTCAGGAGAAGTAACCATAGAATGTAATCCTCAAGAAGTGCTATTAGACATGACAAGTGAAGTATATAATGAAGCAAAAAATATAGGAACAACAACGATTAATGGAAATGTTTATATCAATCGTTTTACCATTATGATAGATGCCATATCTAGTGTGGATATCAGATTTTATAAAGTAGATGTAACCAAAGATTATACATATCCAAATGGTAATCAGAATTCCATCATAAAAGTAACAAGTACTTAAAACAAATAAGGAGTAAAAATATGACAATCAATCTAGCAGATAAATATATTGAATTAACGAAAAAACAAATTATAGAATATTTAAAACTAGTATTAGGAAATAAATTTAGTAAAAAATATTGTGACATCTATATGAAAAAATATATAGATATTCGTTATTACAATTTTTATGACTATGATACTAGTAGAACTTTAAGAAAGAAAATATTAGATTATTTAAGAGATACAGCAGAAGAACTTTGTATAGACAATATAGAAGATAGAGTGATTATCGATCAAATGTGTTTATTTTTCTATTATGTCTTATATTTTGATAAAGTAACAAATACAAAAGATATTGGGAAAACAATTGAAAAAATTGCGAAATTAAGAAAAAGAGTATTGAATAAAGAAGAGGATAATTTTGAAAAAGATTTATACAATTTGGTAAAAGACTATAAAAATCAAAAGGAAAAATTATTAGAAACATTTGATTCTGAAGAATTTTTTATCAAATTAACCAATTATCCTCAAAAATTAAATGCATATAGAGTGAATTTAAAATATGACCTAAAATTTCCTTTGGTATATAGTGAATTTGCAATCAATAAAGCATTTAATGTAGGATTAATTAATGAGGATAAATTATTAATTGAATATTATTTGACAACCAAAAAAGTATTAGAAGATGTGTTAAAACAAAACTTTACAAGACAATATGTATTAGAATTTACAGATAAATTATTAAACAAACCTAATAAATTAAAAAACTTGTTAAATATCATTAATAATACAGCTGTAAAAGATAAGGTTTCAATTAAAATAAAATATGAAGCTTTTATAGAAAACAAAGAAAAAATCTATGATTTAATGCGTGAAGGGTATAAAATCACAATTATATTAGATAATGCATTTGAAACAAATTATCAAAATATTGAAGGTTTAAGTGTTTTTCAATATGTGATTATGAATAAAGATTTAAAAAACTATCATGAAATCATACAATATAAAAATAGTATAAAAAATATAATAGAAATATAAATAAATGAGGTAAACTATGGAGACTTTTACAAGATTTTTATATGAATTTTTATCCCAATTTTTTTCTGGGTTAGTGACAATGTTATCAGGCATTGGAAATGGAATCAAGCAAATATTTGATATAAACTCTTATCGAATGATATTAGATGCATATAAAAATGATTTATCTATGCCAGAATGGATATTGGTTGGAGTGGCTATATTTAGTGTTATTCTTTTGATAGGATTAGTATTGTTATTAATTTATTTATTAATTAGAAAATACTTAAAATTTAGAAAACAAGCAGTCAATCAAGATGAATTATTAGAAGAAGTAGCAAATCTAAATGGACAAGTAGCATCATTAATCAAAGAAAAAGAAGATATATTAGCGATGAAAGTATCTCAATTAGGTTTAAAACCTGGAGAGTCAAATGAAATAGAACAAGGTGATGAGGAAACAACTGTAGATGCAAATGATTCTCGATTTGCCAAATTGACAACAATTGATGAAGAATATGCCAACTATAAAGTAAAAGATTATGGGAATAGTTTTACATTGCCAGAATTATGTGATAATTTTAGAAATTTTGCAGCATCTAAATTAAAACTATATTACACAATTGATATGATGCGTTTGTTTGTATCAGCATTGGCTTCAACTAAATTAGTTATTTTACAAGGTATATCTGGAACAGGTAAAACTTCTCTTGCTTATGCATGGGGAAAATTTATGAAACATGACTCATGTGTAGCATCAGTACAACCTTCATGGAGAGATAGAACAGAATTATTCCGGATATTTTAATGAATTTACAAAAAAATTTAATGAAACAGATGTCTTGAAAGAAATGTATGTTGCAGGATATACAGATGATGTATATACGGTTATACTAGACGAGATGAATATTTCTCGTGTGGAGTATTATTTCGCAGAAATGTTATCTATACTAGAAATGCCAAATAAAGATGAATGGCTAATTGAATTGGTTCCTAATAGTTGGAAAACAGATCCAAAACATATTCATGGGGGAAAACTAAAAATTCCAGCAAATATGTGGTATATTGGAACAATCAACAATGATGATTCAACTTTCATGGTAACAGATAAGGTATATGATAGAGCAATGCCAATTGATATTAATGATAAAGGAAAAGCTTTTAAACCAAAAGAAGTAGATGCACAAGATATAAATTATTCATATTTAAACAATTTATTTGAAACAGCAATGCAAGAAAATCCAGTATCACAAGAGACATTAGATAAAATAGAATTAATGGATGATTATGTGATTAGACATTTTCGTATAGCATTTGGTAACCGTATTGTTTCTCATATGAAAAAATTCGTACCTGTATATGTGGCTTGTGGCGGAGATGAAATTGCAGGAGTAGATTATTTCATTGCTAAAAAGATACTTAGAAAATTTGAACAATTAAATGTAGCATATATTAGAGATGAAATTGACCCATATGTAAAATTCTTAGATGATACATTTGGAAAAAATAAAATGAAAGAATGTATCGAATATCTATTAAGATTAAAGAAATTAACTTAAAAATAAGAGGGAAGTGGAAATGAGCGATTTAGAAATAATTGATATTTATGAAAATGCCAACAAAGAAAATTCTAAGAAATTTGTCGAGGGAGTAGATTCTAGTTTAAGAATACAACAAGAGACCAAAAAAGAAATAAAAGATATTGAATGGATAGAAAAAATGGAAGAAACAATTCCTTACATAGACAATATATTAAGGTCTCCAAATCGTTTTATTGTGAATGAAGAAGAAATTGTAAAAATAGAACTTGCAAGAAAAATTACGGTGGATAGTATTAAGCATTTGTCTAAAAACACAAATTTAATTCAAAGCATTAATAAAAAAACGGGAGATGTTAGACCATCTAAAATCTTAAACATCAATAAAGAAGAAAGTTATGATACATATGAAAATAAATTAATTTATACTTTAATACAAAATATGAAATTATTTATTGATAGAAGAAAAAAGACATTAGAAGAAAATATCAATAAAGAAAATAAAAATGATAAACAATTAGATTATAAAGCTTTATCTGAAACAGATAGCGAAAAAGTAGAAATTAATGTATCTTTAATTTCTTCATTAAATGATCAAAAACAAAATAGTCAAGAAGAAACAAAAGAAATACTAGAAAAAATTGAAGAGCTAGAACAAAAAATATTGGATTTAAGTTCATCAGAAGTATATAAAGTAATAGATAAAAAACATATCACTTTGATTAGAGAACCAATCAAAAAGACAAATGTGATATTAAAAAATGTCAATTTCCAATATGCAATGAAATTATGGAATTATTTAAGAGACAATTTTGAAGATCAAACAAAAGATATAGAAGAAAAACAAGACTATATGGAACAAGGAGAAAAGAAGAAACTTTTTGATGAAACTTTTATGTTACAATATCTAATATTAAAAACATTAGATCAAGATGAGGCAGAAACAGAAGGAACGAGACAAGAAATTAAAGAAACTATATTAGAACAAATGGTAAATAATTTAGTGGATATGGATACAGATATGACACAAGAAGAATTAAATTCTTTAATAGCAAACAAATATGAAGTGATAAAATATAAAAAGATGGAAGCAATTAAAGAAATACAAAAAATCTTCAAAGATCATATTGAAAAATACCTAAACAAAATAGAAAAGGAAGAACTATCATGAAAGAAAAAATAAAAAAGATAAAAGAAAATAAAGCACTAAAGGTAATAGGAAATATTTTGTATATTTTATTATTTGTAATTGTTGTATTAATGCTAATTGTGGTTATTTTACAAAGAGTAACAGATAATGCTATATCTTTAGGAGGATATAGATTATTTACAGTAGCAACTGGAAGTATGGAGCCCAAATATGAAGTGGGAGATATCTTGATCTCAAAACAAGTAAATCCTGATGAGATTCAGGTAGGAGATGATGTGGTATATAAAGGAGATACGGGAAGTTTTAAAGATAAAGTGGTTACACACCAAGTAGTATCTATTAGAGAAGAAAATGGAGAAAAGAAACTAACAACCAAAGGTATAGCCAACACAGCAGAAGATCCAGAAATAGATGTTGATCAAGTATATGGAAAAGTTATCTATAAAGTAAAAACATTAAGCTTTATAGGACAAATGATTAAAAATATTTATGTATTTTACTTTATTGTATTTGTTCCAATTGCCATCATCATATTTAGACAAATCAGAAGTATTTTAAGAAAAGATGATGATGAAGAGGAAGACGATGATGAAGAGAAAGAAAACAAGGCAAAAACAGAAAATCATATAGAAAATAATGAGGATGAAAAGATTAAAACAGAAAACAAAAGCGAAGATGGTGATGATAAAAAGGATAATGGATAAAATCGTTAAAGTTTTAAAAAAAATAAAGTTAAGGAATTTAATGATATTAGTCATCTTACTTGCATTTAACACATTTGCATGGTTTATTTATGCAACAAGAGTTTCTTTAGATCTAACTGCCCACGTTAGTTCGTGGAATGTTGAATTTGTTAGCGGTTCAGAAGAAATTACAACAAATATAGAAATTGTGTTAGATAGGATTTATCCAGGAATGGAAAACTTTGAAAGAACAATAGAAGTACATAATAAAGGAGAAACACCAGCAATACTGACATATGAAATACAATCGTTAAAAATTATGGATGAAACTTTTGAAGTAAGTGAAGACACAGGATTGACAAGTGATGAATTAGAAAATAAGATGGAAACAGAATATCCATTTAAAATTCATATAAATACCGGAGAAGAAACAATGATTGAAGAAAATGAACAAGGGAGTTTCAAGATTATAGTTGATTGGCCATTTGAGTCAGGAGATGATGAATTAGATACATATTGGGGAAATAAAGCGTATGAATATTATTCACTAAATCCAGGAAGTCAAAGTATTGTATTAAAATTAGAATTAATTGCTACACAGCAAAATTAAAAGACTAAAAAAGAAATTTTCTAGTCTTTTACTCAGCTATTTGGGTAAAGGAAATATTGACATGAAGGAGTGCAGGTGTTTCTGATGTCGTTGCAATAGTATCTGCTGCATTATCCATTGTAGCAGTCTCATCATCATTCCATTTAACATATATACGAATTTTTTGTGTTTCAATGGCATCTGTTAATAATATCGTATCTTTTATAGGAGAATTGACTTCATCAAAAGTGATTTTTTCACCATCATCAACAGAATATCCGGTTGTTACTAAATCTTTTACAACACTATTTTCATCAACTGTTGTAGAAATTTCATACTCAAATGAAACATCAGCATCTGAAAAATCAAAATTCAAATCAAAGTATCCTTCAGCAGTAGGGGCGATAATGTTACTGGCAATATGTTCACTTCCAGGAAATACAGGTGCTAAGGTATTTGAAATATCTGTATTATTTTTGATGGAAACATCATTTACTAATATATTCCACCTTGCAACATTCATAGAGGTATCTCCAGAAGCTGAAGTTAAATATTTTGCAAATATTTGAATTAAGAAAAATACCAAAGCAAGTATTGCTATTAAAATAATCAATAAAATACATTTTTTATAATTTTTCATATGTAATATCCTTTACAAGTTTTTTTAAATTTTATCATAGACATTTTGATAAATCAATAGAGGATATATTTAAGTTTTTGTAGGTAGTTGGAAATCATTATTTTTTCATGATTTTCACTCATATTTACAAAATATCAAAACTTAAAAGGATTTATATATAATTTGTTTGATACAAATATAAAATAACATTTGTTTTTATTAGAATAAAATATAAAAAGTAAAAGGAGAAAGAGATGAGTAAACAACTGACTAAGGAGAAAGAAGAAAATAAAGAAAAATTTGAAAAGCGAAGAGAAGATATATTAAAACAAGAAAAAAAAGTAAGGTTGGGATCTGAAAAAGTAAAAGCAAGAGAACAAAGAATTAAATATGTCAAAGCAGGATTATTAATTATATTGCTATTTTTAATCATTATTTATTTTTTGTTACGAATTGCATATGAATCAGGAGATTTTACTATATCACTTGACGAAAATTTTGCTTTGAAAAGTGGATTAATTATGTATGAAAGATTAGCAGAGAAGGACGATAAAAGAATGCTAAGAGCTACTAGTGCGGACTTTATAGATAATATTTCAGTTAAATGGTTACCAGAAGATATAGATAATCAAGGAGAAGGAACTCATAATGGAGATAATTATTTCGCATACACATTTTATCTAGAAAATAAAGGAAGTGATGTGATTAATTATTGGTATGAAATTAAAATAGATGATGTTATAAAAAATGTGGATAGAGCTGTAAGAGTTATGGTGATTAGGAATGGAGAAAGAACGATATATGCAAAAGCAAATGAAAACACAGGAGAAGCAGAAGAAGGAACAACCACTTTTTATTCAAGTACAGAGGTATGTGTAGAAGGTAGACAAGATTTTGCTCCAGGAGATATTGATAAATTTACCATTGTTATTTTCATAGAAGGAGATGACCCGGATTGTATTGATGCTTTAATTGGTGGAGAAATGAAAATGCACATGGATATAACAGAAGAACATATTGCACAAGATAATTAATATTACAAAAATATGACAAAAAACACAATAATTTACATTTATATTACAAAAAACCAAGTATTATTGACAGGAATTTATCATTATGATAATGTATTTATGTATAAAAATGAGTGAAGAAGGGGTAGAATAGAATGAGTAAAAAATCAAAAGAAAAAAAGAATCTTAAATCATCTATATTAGTGTTATTATTAATTGCAATATTATTAATTGCATCAACATATGCATGGTTTACAGCAAATAGGATAGTAACCATTAGTTCATTAAATGTACAAGTAGAAGCACAAAATGGTTTACAAATTTCAACAGATGCAGTAGAGTGGAAAGCTGTTATTTCAAATGAAGATATTGCTACAGGTTATGCAGGACATAAAAACCAAGTACCAACTGTTATGGAGCCAGTATCAACAGCAGGAGAAGATGATAGTGCAGGAAGATTAAGAATGTTTTATGGTTTAGTTAATCCAGATGATGATGGAGATTATGCTTTAACTGCAACAGAAGAAACAACAGAACAAGCAGGAGATAATGGAAAATATATTGCATTTGATATATTCTTTAAAGCAGATACTGCTATGGATATAGATTTGACAGCTGAGTCAAGCGTAACAAGTGCAGCAGCTGAAAAAGGATTACAAAACGCAACTCGTGTCGCTTTCTTAGTGTTAGGACATGGTGGAGCTGATACAGATGCAACAACAGCTCAAGGCTGGAATACGAGAGAAGATTTAGCAATATGGGAACCAAATGCAGGTTCACATACAACAGTTGCAGCAGCTTCAGCAAACAGTACATACTATGGAGGTGCAACAACTGTACAAGGTGGAGCAGTTGACCAAACACCAATTACATATTATGGAGTAAAGGCAGCAATTACAACACCAATAAAATTATCTAAAGTAAATAGTAATTCACCAGATACAACATACTTTACACAAATGACAGGATTACATTCTACAAATGAAGCGATGACACCAGTAGAAGGAATCCTTAGCTTAGAGGCTGGAATTACAAAAGTGAGAGTATATATGTGGGTAGAAGGACAAGATGTTGACTGTGATAACTCAGCATCAGGTTCAGATATTACTTTTGATGTTCAATTTGAAGCACCAGAAGATATTGGTGGATAAAAAGAAAAGTCGAAATAATAGTAAAAAAGAACAAGATTTCTTGTTCTTTTTTTTAGCTCAGAAAAACATGAGAAAAATCATAGTTTTTGTCATTTTTAATTGCATAAAATATGGCAATTATGATAGAATAAAATCGAATATTGGAGGTATAAAATGATAGATAAAAATATAAATCAATTGATTGAAATGTATGAAGAAATAGATGCATTTTTAAACTTTTTAGAAAAAGAAGAAGAAACAATAGAAAATAAAGAATAAAGGAATGGTTGAAATGGAAAAATTTCAGAAAATAAGTGAAGCAGTTCAAAAAATAGAAGTACAAAAAGAAGTGTTATCAACACTTCCAAGAAATAACGAGAAAAATGAACAAAAATATTTAGAAAAAATAGAAGAATTGAAAGAAGAATATAAAAATAACAAACAGGAAATTAAACAATATTTAGAAGAACAATATGCTTCTTATACCAATATAGAAGAAGATAGTGAAATTGAATTATTAAAAGGAAGAATTCGTACAATAGAAAATGTATTGTATTTATTAAGTGATGAAAAAAATTCTTTAGAAAAAATGAATTTAGATAGAATTCTATTTAATCTAAGCAGATATTATAGAAATAACTTAGATAATGTTAATAAAGAAATTTCAGAATGTATTAGAATGTTTCATGAAGTAGATATACAATTAACAGAAGAAGATTTTAATTATAGTGAATATACAAAAGAATATATGCAAGTATTCTTAAAAGAAACAGATTATAAAACATCAGAAAAACTAAAAAATAAATTTGAAGAAATTTATTGGAAATGTCCAGAAATTATTGTTCAGATAGGACTAAACATTCGAAATATATATTTAAATAAGAAAAATATCATTGACAAATATTATGAAAAAGAAAAAAATGAGTTACTAAAGAAATGGGACAAAAAGCCAGAAGAAATTATTAAAGCATATAAAGAACTAAAAGAAAAATTAGAAGAAAAAGAAAGTCAAGATAAGAAAATATTACTTTCTCAATTTTTAGAAGGTGAATTGAAAACACAAGACCATACTAAGGAAAAGATTCAAGAAATTTGTGAAAAATTAATTGATAGTGAGGATATTGATAAAGAACAAATTAGTAAAAATGTAGTTAGTTTTTTAAATAACATTTATGAATATAAAAATTACTTAAATTTTAAATTTATTGTAGATGATATAAAAAAAATATATAGCGAAAAAGAAGCAAACAAAAAGAAATTTGCGGAAATCAAAAAGCAAATAGAAACTAATGAAAAGAAATTAAGAAAAATCAATAAAGGTAATATTTTCAAAAAAGAAACAGGAAAAAATATGGAACAAGAAAAGTTAATTTCAGAACTACAAGAATTATATAAACAGCTAGATAAAGAACAATTTAATCAAAAAATATATGAGAATATAAAAGAAAATTCAAGCCTATATGAAGTGTTAATCTATGCAAAATCAGATTATAGTTATATGGCAAATTGCTTTATAAAAAATAATCCACAAATAGAAGCACAAGAGATAGAAGAAAATATAAATGCATTAAAACAATTTATGAAAAGTCCATATCATACCATAATGAAAAATATACATATATCAGATGACAAAAATATACAAATTATTATTAAAGATAGATATAGATTGTTAAACTTCAAAATAGAAAAAGAAGATTTAGATGAAGGCAATATTGATAATTTAGAAAAGAATTTAAAAGCAATAAAATTAAGTTTAGACTTAGAAAAAGCAGGACTAGACATACAAGAAATAGAAATAGCTTGCAAAATAAAAAATTTATTAAAAGAAGAATAAAATAATAAATGGAGATTAGGATGAAAAAAATAAATAAGAAAAGAATTATTTTGTTAATCATTTTAATTTGTTTACTAATCCTACAAATAAAAGCATTTACAGATTCACAGGCAAATAAAATAATAGAAATCACATTAAATGCAAAAGATAGCAAGGCAATTTTAGAAGATAGTTTGGTAACATTAGAAGCTACAGATGAAGGAGAAAGCGGATATGCACTTGTTCTTCCAGAGGTTGTGAATGAAAAAAGAGTTAGCAAATATTATATAACTGAAAAAAATATAGAAGCAGATGAAGAGACAAATACAGAGAATGTAGAAAATATACAAGCAGAAGAAACAGTCAATAGCAATATCGAAAAAAATCCAGGAGACAAAATATATTTGACAGAAGAAGAAATACAGTCTCAAAAAGTAGAAATACAGGTAGATTATGATACTATAACAAAAGATAACACAACTTTATATTATGAAGAAAAAGAAACAAAACTAGAAGATGGTAAAATTATAACACTAGAAGGTTATGTAGAAAATGGAACAGAAGTAAAAATAGAAAGTAAACTACAAGAAGACATCACACAAATAGATACATATCTAAATGAATATACTTTTTATTCTGCTTATGATATCTGTTTAGAAAAAGAAAATACAGAAGAAGTCATTACTTCAGGTAATGTAACCATATCTGTGGAGAGTGAAGATTTAGGAGAAGAAAACAATAAAGAATACAAAATATTACATATATTAGATAATGAGAAAACAGAAAATACAGAAACGGCAGAAAATGTAGAAGTAACAGCAGAAGAAACAGAAAAAATAGAAACAGTAAAAGAAATAGAGTCAGTAGAAATATCTAAAAATAAAATCAGTTTTGAAATAGAAAATTTTGAAACTGAAAGTTTGTCTACTTTTGCCATATTGCAAAAAGAAAAAATAGAAGAAGTGACAGTAGAAGAAGGAGAAAGTGAAATCATACAAGATGATTCTGCATATCCAGTTATGAGTAATGCATTATTGATGACAATGGATTTAAATACTGGTGTAGAAGCTTGGGATGGAACCATATCAGATGGTTTTTCTTGGGGGACAGGATCAGAAGAAACACCATATTTAATAGCAGATGGAGCAGATTTAGCCTATTTAGCAGCACAAGTCAGAAATGGAAATACATATGAGGGACGATATTTCCAATTAGCAAATGATATAGATTTAGGTGGAAGAGATTGGACGCCAATTGGAACAAGTCAAAATTCATTTAGAGGAATTTTAGATGGTGCAGGACATACTATTTATAATGCCAAAATTATCGTAGCAAGTTTACCAGATCAAACCTATGAAGCATATGGGATTTTTTCAAGTTTAGGAGGAGGAGATACAAGAGCTGTTATTAGAAACCTAGAACTTTCTAATATAAATGTAGATATAGCTGCCAATGGAGATACAGGAACAATAGATGAGGGATTTTTTGGAATAGGAGCTAGTGTGGATCAAGATGATGAAGGTTTACATATAGGAACTTTAGCAGGAACAATGTATAAAAATGCAACTGTTTCAAATGTAATTGTAAATGATAGTTCGATACAAGATTCAGGTGTCATAACGGTTACCAATTACCAATTCCAATTTTCAGTAGGTGGAGTCATTGGATATGTAAGTAATGGATACAATAATAATACAAATCCAGGAAATGGTAGTACATATGTAATAGATAATTGCTATTCAGAAACACAAATCAGCTTGGACTCAATCGGAGATGAAGGGACAGTAGGAACTTTTAATAGAATTAGTTATAATGGACATGGACAATATCATACAGGTGGAATTGTAGGAACTATTAGAGGACAAGCCGTTTGGCCAACAAATTCAATATATTCGGGTTCAATTAATGCCAATGGATTTATAGGACCAATATTTGGAGGTTTAATCAATAATACAGGTTATAGTACAAATAGTACATTTTCAACCATTTGGAATGGTAATGATGCAGGAAATGTTACTATCAACAATATGTATTTTACAAATTATACTGCCAATGGAAGAAGTTTTACAACAAGTGTAACATCAGGAAATTCATCACAAAGAGTAAGTAGTAGTTCTAGTAATATTGGTTATGTGCAAGGTGTTAACAAAGGTATTTATACAAGTGATATGAATGCCATATTAACAACATTTAATAATAATGCAAATAATAATGATAAATATTTAACTTGGATTTATGAAAATGGAACATTTTCATTTAAAGAAAGATTAACAACTGAAAAAATAGAAAATCCAGAAAATACATTTAATATAGAGATAACAGATCCTTATGAAATAGGACAATATATTATTAGATGGTATAAAGATGGAGTAGAGGATACTTCTATTGAAGGAACATCATATACAGTTCCGGCCATGAGAACAGAAGATGAAAATATATTGGTTTTAACATATGATGGTGAATATTATGCAATAACTAAATTCTTAATTCCTAAAATAGGTGTATATATTAATTTTAATGTTAACCAAAATAATGCTAGTGTGGTTGCAAGCTTAGATATTGTAGGATTAGATGATGTATATCAAACAGATTATACTTATCAATGGTATATTTGTGATGCTTCAGGTGGAGGCCAAGAAGCAATAAAAGATGCAACTTCTCTTACATTAGATAATTTGGAAAATGGTATAGAATATAAATTAGTTGCGACAAATACCAGATTACCAGAATGGACAGTAGAAAATAGTTTTATTTATGGTAATCGAACTGTTATATATGTTAGTTATAATAATGGAAATGATAGAAATGATGGATTTACACCAGAAACACCGGTAAGAAATTTAAGTACAGCATATGGAAAATTAGATAGAAATGGAACAAGAAATACGAATATCATTGTACTAATGGATACTTATTCATCAAATAGTTTCTATGATAGTGAACAAAGTAATACATATAATAAACCAGCAACCATTACAGGAAGATATGCAGGAATAACCTATGATGCTGTATTATATTTTTATTCTACTTCTTTCTTGACAACGAATTATAGATATCTAAATGCAGATACCACATTCCAATATTTAACTTGGTATGGACAGAGAGGACAATTATATTTAATTGCTCAAGGTTATAGTGTAACAATTGGTGAAGGTGTAACAATGAGTAATTATGATAGTAGTAATACGAATCAAGGTTTGCTTGGAGGAAATGCACCAGCAGTTCACCTTTTTGCAGGATGGTTACGATATAATGAAACCCAATTACCAAGAAACAACTCAAAGATTATTATAAAGAGTGGAGCATTTGCAAGAGTAGTAGGTGGTGGAACACCTGGAACATCAGCAGGACAAGGTCAGACAACTTCACATGATTTCATGGGTTCATCTAAAGAAGATTCATTTAATGTAGAAATCACAGTAGATATAGAAAATAGTACAAAGGGTAGTTATGATTATGATATAAACTTATTAACAGGAGGTTCTGCTGCAGGAAATAACTATTCAAATGTAATACAGAATATAGAAAATGGTAGTGTTGGTCGTTTGATTGGAGGAAGTATTGGTGATTCGGCAGATAGACCAAACAATTGGAATTACCCAGAAAATACATTTTTGGGAACAGCTACGATTAATGTGACAGGCGGAACAATAGAAGAACTTTATGGTGGATGTCTTGGAAGAAATATGGATGTAGTGGGAAGTCCTAATGAGGGCGGAAATACATGTGATTCATACTACTATGGAACAATAACAATTAATATTGATGGTGGAGAAATAATCGATAATATATATGGAGCAGGAGCAGGTGGTGTTACAGGATATAGTCCAAACTCTTCAGATCCATATAAATCATATGGACAGGAATTTGATACTTCTGTAAATATCAATATCACAGGAGGAACCATTAGAGGAGATATCTATGGTGGTGGATATGGTTATACAGAATACCTAAATGCCAATGTAACAGCATCTGATGGTGGTTCTCTATATGGAGATAGTTATATAAATATTTCAGGCTCTCCTGTCATAGGAGGAGATATTTATGCAGCAGGTTGTGGATATAATTATTCATCTAAACCAAATCTAGCACAAATGGAAGGAATTTCTAACATAGAAATCACAGAAACACCTAATATTCAAGGAAATATCTTTGGAGGAGGAGAGGGTGTTTCTGGATATGAAGAAATGGCAAAATTAATAGGAAATGTAAATATTACGATTGGAGCAAACTTAAGTACAGAAGTTTATGGTGGAGGAAATATTGCCAAAACAGAAGGAAATACGACTATCGATATAAATTCTGGAAATCATACAGCTAGTATGTATGGTGGGGGAAATGTTGGTGCAATACAAGGAAATACGATTGTTAATATAAATGGTGGGACACAAGAGACAGTTTATGGAGGAGGAAACCAAGCAAAAGTAACCAATGCAACTGTTAATATCACAGGAGGCACATCCAATACAGTATATGCTGGTGGTAATTCAGCAGATGTTGAAACAACAAAAATAACGATAACTGGAGGAAATACAACAACCATCTATGGTGGATCTAACCAAACAGGAACGGTAAACAAAAGTAATATAGAAACATCAAATGGAACAATCGGAACTATTTATGGTGGAAACAATATAGGAGGAACTACTTTAGATGCAATCATTACAATAAATGGTGGAAGTATTACAGAAGCGATTTATGGTGGTGGAAATCAAGTAGATACCAATAAAACGACATTGTATTTACAAGCTTCACAAAATCAAATACCAAATATATTTGGAGGAGGAAATCAAGCAGGTGTTCCAGAAACATATATTTATGGAGAAGGCGTACAAGCGAAAAATGTATTTGGTGGTTCCAATACCAATGGAACAGTGCAAACAAGTAATGTTGAGATAAATTCAGGTACATATGAAAATATCTATGGTGGCAATAACCAAGGTGGAGAAACGATTACTTCAAATGTTACGATAAATGGAGGAACAATACAAAGTGTATATGGAGGAAATAACTTAGGAGGAACTTGCGAGACTCCAAATGTTATTATAAATAATGGAACAATTACAGATGTCTATGGTGGAGGAAACCAAGCAGTAACTAATGTAACCAATGTACAAATCAATGGACCAGTTGGAAGATATGTCTATGGCGGAGGAAACCAAGCAGGTGTCAATACCAATACAAATGTAGTTCTACAAAATGCAACTGTTGGAGATAATGTCTATGGTGGAGGAAATGAAGGAACGGTTACAGGAAATACAAATGTACATGTAAAAGATTGTAGTTTAGGAAACAGTCTATATGCAGGAGGAAATGGAAGTAGTGCAACTGTATATGGAAATACAAATTTAGTAATGGAAGGAACTAAAAACCAGGTAACAAATAGTGTATTTGGTGGAGGAAACCAGGCTGCAACAGGAAGTTCAGAAAATCATACTTCAAGTACGGTAAATATTGTAGGTGGTACAATTGGTGGAAATGTATATGGAGGAGCAAATACTTCAGTTGTATATGGGACAACTGCTACAAAGATTGGATATGATGCTGTCGGAGATTCTTCATTACAAATGGGAGATGTTAATATTGTTGGAACTGTATTTGGTGGAGGAGAAGCCAATGAAGCAGGAGATGAAAACTATGATTTCTCATTTATCAGTGTAACAGATGGAACAGATATTTTAATTGATGGAAACCAACATGAAAAATTTGCAATCACAGGAAGTATATTTGGTTCAGGAAATGCTTCAAGTACAAGTGGACAAAGTTATATAACCATAAAAAATTATGGAACAGTAGACAGTCCACAATATAATGTATCCTTACAAAGAGCAAATTTAGCAACGATTATTAATTCAGCGATATCTTTGTCAGGAGCAACAGATAGAACAAATGAATATGCAACAACATTTTTCTCAATCAGTAGGGTAGATGAAGTAAAATTAAAAAATAATTCAACATTGTATTTACAAAATGGTGCAAACTTACTTACAAAATTATCTAGTGTTGTAGATGAAAATGGAACTGAAGTAAAAGGTTATGCTACAATTAATCCAGATACTGGAGAAACAGTAAGAAATGTTGATAACAGAATATATATGTTAGAAGGTAAAAACTTAAACATAGCAACAAATGAACAAGTATCAACATTTGGTGAGGTTTATGGAATGTTTTTCTTTGGATTATTTTCAAGTAGGAATAGTCCAAATACTAGTACAGGATTATATAATCATGAATATGATAATGGAGAAACCATAACAAATGAAGGAACATTTGTATCAAATTCATATGCAATGGGACAACATATGGTAAATCATGATATAACAGTAGATGGATTTTATACAAATTATAATGAAGAAGGAATTGTTAAAGTAAATTATATAACACCAACTCCAGATGCCGATGTATATTATATGTGGACTGTTGGAGAACAGATGAATGTACAAGTATTTAATGTAGAATTAACAGCATCAAAATATATAACACTTGGAACATATGAATTGTTACTTCAAGGATTTTCAACACCAAATGTAAAATATATTGTGACAGGATTTTCACCGGGATTGGCAAATGGTGTTACATTAGTAGATCCAAGTGAAATTAATCCAATAGAACAAGATAAAGAAAAAGCAAATAATATATTAGGTTTAACAATGGAAACAGGAAATAGTGGATGGGAAACCAATGGTTCAACTACATTTTTAACAGAAGATGGTGGAAGTTATACAGGAACAACGAATTATAATAAAGACAATTCTAGCTATACGCCTACATTAAACTTATGTTTATATCATTCACAAAATATAACAGAAAAAAGAGCCTTAGGAGATGTTAGAATTAGATTACAAGTATTGACACCAATTGATGATTTAAATTACGAAGTATCTTGGATAGATATTAATATAACAATTTCTAGTAATTTATTCCAAGATGATTTTTATGAAGGTGCCATTACACCAGGTCAAAAGTTTGGATTATTTACTTCAACAGACACAACCATAACAAGTAAAAGTGATTTCTCAGTATATTTTTCACATACACTAGAAAATTTTGACCAATGTGATTACTATGATTCTTATGCAACAGATGAAAGAGTATTAGTATCTACAGATACAAATGGAAATCCATATAGTTTTCCAGAAAATACAAAATTAACTATGTTAGATATGGTAACAAATACATATTATTACTATGTGGTAACAAGTGAAGATGTTGCACAAAATAAATATGTGTATAGGTTGGCAGACTTTATTGCCATGGGAAGTGAAAACAAAAAATATGATGAACAGTCAGAAAGCCAAAAATATTATTTACAAGACCAAAACTTACTATATGAAAACTTTATTTTCCATGTCAGTTTTGCAGATACAAATATGACAGAAAATATACAAAATAATTCTTTATTAATGGAACTTCGAAATGATAATAACCAAACATTAGCAGGTGTATTAGGTGTACAAAGAGATGTTATTCGATATTCTGTATATTGTAATCAAGATGCTACAATCGAATTAGATGCAAGTATAGAACCAAAAACAGTTTATTTAGGAGAGTCGATAAATCTAAATGTGGAAACAACTTTCACACAAACTGTTGTTGCTTCTAAGAAAGTATATGATACACAATATTTTGATAAAAAACTGGGCATCAAGATTACGATTTATGATGTGAATGGAAATAGATTAAATGTAGATAGTTTATTAGGTGTTAATTTTGAATTGGATGGACAAAAATATTATCCAAGAGTTGATGGAACAACTAGAATCAATATTGCAGACAAAGTAACAGATGTATTGGCTAGGATAAAAATTAATACAGAAGATAACACAACTTGGGCAACAGGTGATTATAAAATTGTAATAGAATCATTTGGTTCATCAGATGGAATTTATTATGGATTAACTGCTTCAGATTCGATAGAATTGAATGTAACCATCATCAATTCTGCATATGGATTAAAAGTTGTTACAAATGATTCTGCAAAAATTGTAGATAATGAAACAGGAAATACGGCTGATGGAACAAACTCATTAGTAAGTACAGTGGAATATTCATCTGCATTAGATGATCCGAATATAACAGTTTCATTATATAGAAGAACATACAATGATGTATATTCAAGAGAATATGAACAAGTAGATTTACAGGAGTATGTTTTAAATACACTAGTTACGACAGATAAAGAAAAAGAATATATGGCATTTAATCATCCTAATAGTTCTCAAAATTATTTCCTAAGATTAAAATCAGAATTAATGACAGGAACCTATAAATTAGTATATAAATTATATGATGGTGAGAACTATGTTGGAGAAGCTTATGAATATATTGTTATAAAATAAGGAATTAGAAAGATGAAATATGATATTGAAAACATAAATAAAAGAAAGAAAAATACAAAAATAATAAAAGGAATACTAGATGTCATTATCATTATTTTATTATATAACATAATATTAGTTTTTATTTCTTACATAAACAAAATAGATGATATTAGCTTATTTGGATATAAGGCATATATGATAACGACAGATAGTATGACCCCCGCTATTAATGCCGGAGATGTGATAATTGTAAAAAAAGTGCAGGAAGAAAAATTACAAGCAGGTGATGTAATAACCTTTAAACCAAAAGATAAGGTTATTACACACCGAATTACCAATATTGATGAACAAGATGGAAAAAAACAATATACGACTAAGGGAGATAATAATAATTTAGAAGATAATGAAAAAATAGAGTATGCGAACATAGAAGGGAAAAATGTATTAACAATACCTAAATTGGGATATGTAATCAATATGTTAGAAAACCAAATTGTATTTCTATTAATTGTTTTGATTTTATTAATATTACTATTTTTAAAAATAAAAAAGGATGAAAAAAGAGAAAATAGGAGAGAGAAGAAAAAAATTGAGCAAGAAAAAAGGAACAAAGATTAAATTTCTAAAAAGTGTTAGAAATAAAAAAATAGTCATAAATATAGTATATATATTGTTGGTTTTATGTATATTGTATAATATGATATTTTTACTAAATACAACAATAAAAAAAACAACGTATTTTAACTTATTTGGAATCAGTTTATTTTCAATGGAAACCAATTTGATGGAACCAGAAATTTCAAAGAATTCTCTTATCATAACCAAACAATATGGAAAAAACAATGCAATAGGAGTAAATGATAAAATAGCATATTCTATTAATGGAAAAATTAGAATCAATGAAGTTGTTAGTGTAGAATCCTTTGATGGAAAAATAATATATCACACAAAATCAAATCAAAATTATTATATAGATTCAGAAGGTGTATATAAAAACGAGATTATTGGAAAAGTAATAATGGTTATTCCGAATTTGGGGATAGGACTTAAAATTTTGCAATCTAAAATAACCACTTTATGTATCATAATCTTTCTTGTAATTATATATATGTATAATAAAAAAGTATATAAAAATAAAATGAGAAGAAAGGTTCATTTGTATAATAAAAGAAACAAAAAAGAGACATTTGAAGATTAAATGTCTCTTTTATATATGTTTATCCAAATTTGGTACAATTATTTCTAGAAAGTGTTTGCTTTTTCTAATTTGAAAGAAAGTCATCAATATAATTCCAAACATTTTCCGTATAAATTTTTCTTTCAGAAGAAAAAGGTAGAGTAGGGATATCTCCAATAGGATTTAATTCTTTTTGTAATGTTTTTACACTATCATCTACTTTTGTAATAGCAATTTTATCTGCTTTATTAGCAAGAATTAAACAAGGCAATCCAGAAGAAATGATATAGTTATACATCAGTCTATCATTACTTGTTGGGCTATGACGAATATCAATCAAAAAGATAATTAATGCAATTTCTTTTCTATGAAATAAATATTGTTCTATAAATTTTCCTACTTGTTCTTGCTCTTTTTTGGACATTTTACTATATCCATACCCAGGTAAATCTACAAAATAAAAGATATCATCAATATTGTAAAAATTGATTTGACGGGTTTTCCCGAGGTTCGCTACTAGTTCTTGCTAATTTTTTTCTATTTATCATGGTATTGATAAAACTGGATTTTCCAACATTAGACTTTCCAACTAAAACAATTTCGGGTAAATGATTATTAGGATATTGTTTTGGACTAACTGCAGATATTTCAAATTGGGGATTTTTTATGTTCATAATTAAAATTCTCCTTTTTTGGTTTTTATATTTTCATATTTTAACATAATTTTTTGATTTTTTCAAATAAGAAAAAAGAGAGCATAGGCTCTCTAATATTTATATATCTTCTCTTACAATCAAGTCATCACTAGCAGGACCAGTTCCTATATATTTAACAGGAATACCAGAAGCTTTTTCTACAATTTCAACAAATTTTCTTGCAAGCTCTGGAAGGTCTTCATATTTTTTACAAGAAGAATCAATTGTCCAACCACCTTCTAAAGTTTCATAAATAGGTTCAGGAATTTCACCTGTTACCATGATATCATCTGGATAATGGTGGATTTTTTCACCTTTATACATATAACTTGTACAAACTTTAACATATCCTAATTTTTTACCAATTTCTCCTAAAGTATCTAAATGATTTAAACATAAATAATCAATACCTGAAGTAAATTTAGCAGAACAAAGGATAGGACAATCCATCCAACCACATCTACGAGGACGACCTGTTGTTGTACCATATTCATGTCCTGTATCACGAACAACATCACCTTCTAAAGGAGTGGCATCTTTTATAACATTTCCATTTTCATCAATTGAAGCTGGTAGCTCAGTAGGGAATGGACCATTACCAACTCTACTGTTGTATGCTTTATCAACACCAATAACAACATTTAAAGCTTGTGCAGGTAAAGCGGCTCCACAAAGTGTACCTGAAACAACAGGATGTGAGCTTGTAACCATTGGGTAATCTCCATGGTCTAAGTCTAAACGGAAAGCTTGTGCACCTTCTACAACGATTTTTTCATTATGTTTAATACTATTGAAAATTAGAGGTTCAATATCTGTGATATAATTTTTTAATTTTTCTCCATATTCATGATATTGTTTTCCTAATTTTTTGCTATCTACAATACATTCTTCCATATTGTTTGCTTTAAAAACTTGATTATGAACTTTTGTAGCCTCTTCAATTTTAAGAGTTAATTCATCTTCTGGAAGAAGTAAGTCATACATTCTAATACCAATACGATTACTTTTATCTGCATAAGTTGGACCAATTCCTCTTTTGGTTGTTCCAACAGGTTTATTTTTTAAAGCTTCATATAAACCATCTAAATCTTTATGATAAGGAAGTGTGACATGTGTACGTCCACTAATTTTTAATCTTGATTCAATATCTGGAATACCACATTTCTTTAAAAATGCAAGTTCTTCAAATAATACTTCTAAATCAAGAACAACTCCAGGTCCAATAATACAAGTAGTTTGAGGATAAGCAATTCCTCCTGGAACTAAATGTAATGGTAATTTTTGTCCTTTATAAATGACAGTATGTCCTGCATTACTTCCACCAGTTGCTCTAATAACTAATTTTGCATTTTGTGCTTCTATGGCAGCAATTTTTCCTTTTCCTTCGTCGCCCCATTTAACACCAACAATCATTGTTACATTTTTATTCATTTTCTTTTTCTCCTTTTTTTTAGAATATTTATTAAATTTTTTATTGTATAGGAAAAATCAACTTTTATCTTGACCCTATGTGGATTTTTCCGTATACAACAAGGGTAGCCTTTCTTATTTTTTCTTAGGTTCCATTTTTTCAAGTCCACCCATATATGGTCTTAATACTTCAGGAACAATCACACTGCCATCTGGTTGATAGTTATTTTCCATAATGGCAATTAACATACGAGGTGGAGCAACAACCGTATTATTTAAAGTATGTGCAAAATAATTTCCTTTTTCACCTTTAATACGAATACCTAAACGTCTAGCTTGTGCATCTGTTAAATTTGAGCAACTTCCCACTTCAAAATATTTTTGTTGTCTAGGAGACCAAGCTTCCACATCACAAGATTTTGCTTTTAAATCTGCTAAATCTCCACTACAACATTCCAAGGTTCTTACAGGGATATTCATGCTTCTAAAAAATTCAACAGTATAAGACCACATTTTCTCATACCAGTTCCAACTATCTTCTGGTTTACAAACAACAATCATTTCTTGTTTTTCAAATTGATGAATTCTATATACGCCACGTTCTTCAATTCCATGAGCACCTTTTTCTTTTCTGAAACAAGGAGAGTATGAAGTCATGGTATAGGGCATATCTTCTTTTCTTAAAATTTGATCTTTAAACTTACCAATCATAGAATGTTCAGAAGTACCAATTAGATATAAATCTTCTCCTTCGATTTTATACATCATAGCATCCATTTCTTCAAAACTCATAACACCAGTTACGACATCACTTCTAATCATAAAAGGTGGGATGCAATACGTAAAACCTTTATTAATCATAAAATCTCTAGCATAAGTTAAAACAGCAGAATGAAGTCTTGCAACATCACCCATTAAATAATAAAATCCATTACCAGAAACACGTCTAGCACTATCTAAATCTAGACCACCTAAGTTTTCTAATATTTCACCATGAAAAGGAATTTCATAATCAGGAACAATAGGTTCTCCAAATTTTTCAACTTCTACATTTTCAGAATCATCTTTTCCAATAGGAACAGATTCATGCATAATGTTTGGTATTTTCATCATTCTTATTTTAATTTCTTCAGCATATTCATTTTCTAGTTTTTCATTCTCTTCAAGTTTTGCATTGATTTCTTGAACTTGTGCTTTAATATTTTCAGCTTCTTCCTTTTTACCGACTTTCATCAATTCTCCAATTTGAGAACTTAAACTTTTTCTTTCCGCTCTTAAATTATCACCAGTAAGTTGCGCTTCTCTATTTTTTTTATCTAAATCAATTACTTCATCAACCATAACCAATTTATGGTCTTGAAATTTTTTCTTAATATTATCTTTTACAACATCAGGATGTTCTCTTAAAAATTTAATATCTATCATAAAAATCCTCCTTTTATAATGTCCATTTGGGACAATTGGGGACGTTTCCTTTTGGACATTTTATTTTTTTGTATAATCTATTTCTAAATCTGTTACTAATGCAAATCGTGTTTTTTGACCAGTAATATTGTCTGGTCTTTCTGGAATTTTTTCTAAAAACATTTTCTCAGGTCTAACCCATATGGAGTATCCATCATCTCTAGGATATAAAGGTTTATATACCACCATTCTTTCTTTTGTTTCCGAGTTATAGGCCACATTTTCAACAAAATAATAATTTCCTTTAAAGTGGCGATATACTCGTCCAATTTTTACTTCTTCCATATACACACGCTCCTTTACAATACGAAGCCATTATATAATATTTTTTGATAAATGGCAATAAAATTGGGCAAAATAACCAATATAAATGAGAAATCTTCGGTCATGTATATAACAGATGAGTCCATTTTCTGAAAATATATGTGTGATGAAACTGTGATAAAAGTAAAATAGAAAGAGGTATCATAATGATTTTAGAAATAATAAAATTTTTTGTTTATGCATTCTTGATAGTCGTGATTTCAAAATATATTCTTGTCATGTCCTTAAGAAAGCTTGCAGAAAATTTAAAACTAAAACCCAGAACAATAGGGAATATAGCAGGTATTGCGACTTCGATTCCGGAGTTTTTAACTGTAACAGTATCTAGTTTTAGGGGATTCATGGAAACAAGTCTCTATAATATTATCAGCTCCAATGTGATTAATTTTATACAATATAGTGTGTCTATCATTATTAATAAAAATTATAAAGCAATCAAGAATAAAGGAATTATCATTCAAAATATATTGGTTATTTTAACTATCCTATTTCCCATTATTTTATTAAAAATTGAAAACAACTTAAATGTTGTTATCGTGTTTATACTCGTTGCTATGTATGTTATTTTCTACTGGCTTTCTAAAAAAATACATGAAATATACTTGCATGATGAAGATATAAGAATAGAACAAGAAGAATTTGACGAGATACAAAATGAAATAGAAATTATAGAAAAACGTAGAAATCAGAGATCATATTTATATGTAGGATATATTTTAATAGCAGGTATATTATTATATGTTATTGGAAATGCATTAGGGATTGTATTAGAAAATTTAGCAGACATGTTTGAAATTGCAGAATGGATTTTAGGATTGTTATTAGGTATGATAACCAGTATTCCAGAATTAATTACATTTTTTGAAGCACAAAAACATTATAAAGAAAAGGAAGATAACAGAAAATTATGGGGGATTATAGAGGCAACGAATAATTTGTTAACATCAAATATGATGAATTTGTTTATTATACAAGCAATGGGAATAGGAATATATCTTATGTTCTTTTCATAGATGATAGGTGAAACAAAAATAAAACTACTTTTTTATCAGCTTTTTTAGGAAAAGGTATAAAAAAGTTAGAATTCACAACTTTGTGAATTCTAACGAATAAAGAATAAATAAAAAATATTTTTTTAAAACATTGCTAATTTTTATCAATATGTTATAATTCAGAAAAAGGGGGAAAATAAGATGAAGTTTGAATATAGTACTAAAAAATTTGCTCAAAAAGCTTTAAAAACTGTTAAAAGATTATATATTACTTATATCATAATGCTAATTTTATTAGCTATAGATTTTTTAATTTTGGTCGTTAGTGATGAAATCAAGGTAGAAGCATTATTTATATTTATAATGATATATTTGTTTATGGGTTTTGGATTGATGATTATATTTTCAAAATGGATAAATAAGACGAATTGGAAAACAATAGCAATCAATCTGGATCCATATGCCTATTTAAATATAAATATATTTATGAAAAAATGGTTTCTTAACAAAAAGGTAAAAAAATATGCAGTACATAATATCGCATATGCTTATTTAATGATGGGAGAAATCCAGAAAGCAGAAGAAGCCTTAAAGGATTTAGATATCCAAGAAGTAGATGATACATTAAAGAGTTATATCATGTTAAGAAGCGCACAAATTGATTTTAAAAATGACATAGAAACTTTTAAGAAAGATCTAACAGAATTAAAAAATAGCATCAACAATATGAAAATTTCAGAAAAGATAAAACATCAGATTATGGAAAGTATAGAATTGGATGAAGCCGTTATCAACAATAACGAAGAAAAAGTTATTGAATTAGCTACAAAAATACAAGAACAAAAGATTATGTTATATCAAGTAATAGGAGAATATTATAAAGGGTTAATCTATGAGAAAAATAATAAAGAACAATATAAAGAACATTATCAATTTGTTGCAGAAAACGGTAATGAACTATACATCGCTAAAAAAGTAAGAGAAAAAATACATGTAAATCCGAAACATAAAAATACAAAAATAAAAACGACGGGAATCAGCATATTATTTGGTATTATTTTATGTATTTTAGTTGTTATATTTGCACTTTTAGTAGATTATGCATATGAAAAAACTCAAATTGCATGGGATACTGGAAATGTAGAGATTATGGGAAAAGAAATACAATTACCATGCAAAGTAACAGATTTTGAAGCATATTTTGGAATCAACATCAATGAGGATGAAGTAAATGAAAATAAATTTCTTGAAGTATATTTAGATAGTGAGGAGACAGATTTTGATACTGACTGGGTGATAAAAACAGGTAAGAAAATAAATTTATATGTGGAGGATGGTTATATAACAGGAATAAATGTAAACATTTCGAATGTATGGAATCGTGATTTAGATGAAGAATTAGGAGAAATGGTTATATTTCCTGAAAACATAACAGCTAATAGTGCAATTCAAGAAATTCAAGAGTCATATAAAACAGGTATTATCAACTATTTTATGAGGGAATGGGATGAAATTATACCAGCCAGAGATGAAACTCTATATTCATATGGAATGAATTATTCAGGAGAAAAATATAATTTAACAGTAGACACATTAAATGGAAAAGTGCAATCAATTTTTTATTATAAAAATTAGATAAAGGGAAACGATTTAACTTGTTTCCCTTTTATGGTTATTCACAGTTACTGTTCACACAAAATTCACAAAATATTTTAGCAGAAAGTATTGACAAGTGCTAAAAACGGGTATAATATATATGAAGTTAGCAGACAAACGATTGGAGTGCTAAAACTAACAATTAAAACTAAAGAGGTGAAAAAATTGTTAGATGATAGAAAAAAGAAAGTATTGCAAGCAATTGTAGAAGAATATATTAATACAGCAGAACCAGTCAGTTCAAATGCATTAACAACAAATCATGGATTAGATTGTAGTAGTGCAACCATTCGAAATGAAATGGCAGACTTGGAAAAGGCAGGCTATTTGGATAAAACGCATACATCAAGTGGGAGAGTACCTTCTGAAAAAGGATACAGATATTATGTAGATGAATTGTTAAAAGATGATGATATTAGTCTTGAAGAAATCAAATATATTAGTGACAAATTAGAAACAAAGGTAAATGAAATCGAAGATTTAACAAAAATTGCAGCAAATACGATATCAGAAGTAACACATTATACAACGGTATCCATAGGACCAAAAGCAAATAGCCAGATGATAGAAGAAATTAAATTTGTGCTATTAGGTTCAAGAATGATGATGGCAGTTATCTTAACAGATAGTGGATTGGTAAAAGAAACCATTATTAAATTTGACGAAGATGTAACAGAAAAACAAGTAGAAACTATTAATTATATGTTCAATAAAAAGTTAAAAGGACAGCCGATTGAAACAATTGATAGACCTTTAGAAGATTATTTGTATGATGAAATGACATATAGTGTGAATGTTATCAAACCAATCATAGAGCAAATAAAAAAAGTATTAGAAGAAGAACATATTTATTTAGAAGGTGCCAATAAATCATTTGATTTACCAGAATTTAATAGCTTAGAGGTGGCAAAAAATTTTGTTAATGTCTTAGATACAAAAGAATTGGTAACAGATATGTTAGAGTCTGGATTCGCAGATGATATTCACGTATATATAGGAGAGGAAAATCAGAAAAAAGAATTAAAAGATTTTAGTGTTGTTACGTTTAAACATAAAGTTAATGGAAAAGATTTAGGAACCATTGGTATTATTGGTCCTAAGAGAATGGATTATTCAAAAGTAATTTCTGTTATGAAGTATATTAATAAAAAGTTAAAAGAAATAGAATAAATTTGAAAAATAATCATCATTTGGCGTTGTTGACCTTCATTTTTAATTTATTCAACGTACAAACAGTACGCCTCATAAATTAAAAACAAAGGTCGCCTAGCCAAATATTACATATAACGCTTTCCTGAATAACACACAAAATGCTATCGCATTTTGGCGGCGTTATAACGATTCTTTTCCAAATTAGAAATTTGAGAAAGGTGGTTAAAGAATGGCAGAGAAAAAAGAAGAGTTAGAAAATGACGTAAAAAAAGAAGAAAAATTAGAAAATAAAAAGGTAAAAAAAGAACAAGAAATTGTACCAAAATCAGAATATGATGAACTAGATGATCGATATAAAAGAATTTTAGCAGAATTTGAGAATTTTAAAAAGAGAAGTGCAAAAGAAAGAGAAAATTTATACAATTCTATCTTATCAGATGTTGTGGAAGTAATGCTTCCAATATTAGATAACTTAGAAAATGCTGCTAAAATTGAAACAAAAGATGAAGAATACAAAAAAGGAATTGAATTGGTATTAAAACAATTTCAGGATACATTAAAAGCAAAAGGTGTAGAAGAAATTCAAACTGTGGGAGAAACTTTTGACCCAGAACTACATGAAGCAGTAAGTAGTGTGCAAGATGATACAAAAGGTGAAAAAGAAATTGTTCAAGAATATAGAAAAGGTTATAAAATTGGCACAAAGGTTATTAGACATTCGATGGTTGTGGTAGCCAACTAAATGAATGAAAAGTAGCAATCTTCACATTTTTACAAATTATAGAAATAGGAGTATATATAAAGATGATAGTAGAAGTAATTTGGATAATCTTATCATTACTATTTTCCTTTATTATTAATTATGTATATGCAAAAATCAATCATAAACCATATAAATTTTCTTCACATTTGATTATTTTTGCAGTATTAGTGATTTATGGCTTTCTAGCAATGCAAGCTGGAAGTCATGTAGCAGGACAAGTAGAATTAATTGTATAGAAAGAAAGGAATTTAGTATGGAAATAGCAGGAAAAGTTATTTTAAATGTTATATTGAGAATTATTTTTACAATGATTGCTTTGGTAATAACAGGATTTATCAATTATATGTACTGCAAAAAAATGAACAAAGAATTTACTTTTGTAAAATTTGTGTTAATATTTTCAGTAATATTACTTTGTAGTTTGCCAATGTATGTTACATATGTCATGTAACATACAGTTAAATGGAAAAGAGTGTGAAATATTTGAAACAAGAAATAGAAAGAAAATATGCTGTAAATTATCTTCCTGAAGATTTGAAAATAACAGATATAGCAGAGATAGAACAAGCATTTATATATAAAGATGACAAAACAGTGATTAGAATTCGAAAAATACAAAATAAAAATTCTAAAAATATAGAATATATTTATACAGTTAAAACAATGGGGGATATAGCATACCATAAGGATTCTACTGTTGCAAATGCATATGAAATAGAAAGCTATATTCAAGAAGAAGATTTTAATGAACTTATAAAAAATAGAATCAGTAGTATAATAAAAAAGACAAGGATGATAATACCAATAGGAAATAACTTAAAGGTAGAAATGGACATATATAAAGATTACTTACAAAATCTTATAACAGCAGAAGTAGAATTTCCAAATGAAGACATAGTTAATAACTTCCAAAAGCCAGAATGGCTAGGAGAAGAAATGAAATATAAAGAATTATCGAATTGGAGATTATCCAATATGACAAAAGAAGAATGGATGGAAAAAGTAACAAAAGAAACTTTAGAAAACAATCGAAAAATCATTCTTGATTTAAAAAAGAATGACAAAATATGAAAGGTATTAATTTTAAAATATAAATTTAATTTAGGAGGAATTGAAAATGGGAAAAATTATAGGAATTGACTTAGGAACAACAAATTCATGTGTAGCAGTTATGGAAGGAGGAGAACCAGTCGTTATACCAAATGCAGAAGGAAATAGAACAACACCATCTGTTGTTGCATTTTCTAAAAATGGTGAAAGACTAGTTGGACAAATTGCAAAACGTCAAGCAGTTACAAATCCAGAAAATACTGTTATTTCAATCAAAAGAAAAATGGGAACAGCAGAAAAAGTAAATATTGAAGGAGATGCTTTTACACCACAAGAAATTTCAGCAATGATTTTACAAAAATTAAAAGCAGATGCAGAAAACTATTTAGGACAAAAAGTAACACAAGCAGTTATTACAGTACCAGCATATTTTAATGATAGTCAAAGACAAGCAACAAAAGATGCAGGTAAAATTGCAGGATTAGAAGTTTTAAGAATTATCAATGAACCAACAGCAGCAGCATTAGCTTATGGAATGGATAAAGAACAAGATCAAAAAATATTAATCTATGACTTAGGTGGAGGAACATTTGACGTATCTATCTTAGATATTGGTGATGGTGTATTTGAAGTTTTATCTACAAGTGGTAATACACATTTAGGTGGAGATGACTTTGATAATGCCATTATTGATTACTTAGTTGATGAATTCAAAAAATCAAATGGAATTGATTTAAAACAAGATAAAATGGCAATGCAAAGACTAAAAGAAGCAGCAGAAAAAGCAAAAATAGAGTTATCAGGTGTTCAACAAACACAAATTAACTTACCATTTATTACAGCAGACAGTACAGGACCAAAACACTTAGATGTTACATTAACAAGAGCAAAATTTGAAGAATTAATTCATGATTTAGTAGAAGCAACTGCTGGACCTGTAAATCAAGCATTAAAAGATGCAGGATTAACAGCAAATGATATTCATAAAGTATTATTAGTTGGTGGTTCTACAAGAGTACCAGCTGTACAAGAAGTTGTAAAAAGAATAACA
>CASEIX010000034.1 GCA_949288095.1 uncultured Eubacteriales bacterium | reverse complement strand
TTTTTTACTGAATATACTATTCATGATACGCAACTCCCTTCATTTTACTTTTATCATTATGCGTCGAAACATATTGATATTATATCATGAAGGGAGTTGCTTTGCTACATAGCTAAAGCCTATGCTACTACCGGCACAGCCAGAAGGTTGTTTACACACAAAAAAATACAAGTATTCTCTACTTGCATTTTTTATTTGTATAAATAATTTTGTGGATTGACAGTTTCTCCATTTACTCTAATTTCTAAATGTAAATGAGGTCCTGTTGAATTTCCTGTTGAACCAACTGCTGCTATGACATCTCCGGCTTTTACAGTATCTCCTTTTTTTACATACATTTTACTAGTATGCGCATACCAAGTTTCTACACCATTTCCATGTTCTACTTTTACTAGATATCCATAAGATCCACTATATCCAGCACTAATAACAGTTCCATCTGCTACAACTTTTATAGCTGTACCAGTTACTGCTGAAATATCTAAACCTGTATGTGTTGATTTTCTAATGTTACTACTTACTCCATATCTAGAAGTAATTCTTCCTTCGATTGGTGTTACGGCTAATTTAATACCATTAATGCTTGGTAATGCATTCCATCTTTCTTCCTCTTCTTTTTGTTGTTCGATTTCTTGTATAGCTGTTTGCACTGTTTCTTGAACATTTGCTTTTGCCACTTCTAAATCTGATGTATTTACTTCTTCTTCATTTTGTGTATATTTTTCTACAATACTTAAATGAATATCTTCACTATTATTTTCTTTTTTTATTTCATTTACCAATTCTTCTGCTTCTTCACTTGTATTTACTTTTTCAACAACATTTTCTTGTACTGCTATTTCATAGTATTTATACGTAACTGTTGCTTCTTCTTTTAATTCTTCTACTACTTCTTTCTCCTCTGTATTTTCTGTTCTACTAACTAATTTTAACTCATATTCTGGCTCTTTCTGTAAGCTAATATCTTCAATTGTTTTATCAGAACTTTCTGCAATTTCTTCTTTTAATGTTTCTTCTAATGCTTGCTTATTTTCTACATATCCAAGTTCTTCACCAGAAATACTTACTTTATACATTGGTTTATATTTTACTAAAATAATCGCGATAATAATCCCCAAAGCTATGATTGTAATGTTAAAAATTTTTAGAAACGCTTTTGTGTAAAATTTTAGTTTCTTTTTTAAAATAAAATCCACTCTCCTTTATGTTTTTTTGCGCGACTAATCTATATTATACTATATATTCTACCTTTTTTCAAACTTCGTATACATAATCTTAGATAAAAAAACAAAATTATTCAGACTTTTTAATTTTCTTTCTTATCTATGAGTATTTTTTCTTTTAAAATCTCTTTATTTCTTATTTTTTCTTAATTTTACATACACTTTTAATATTGAATTTCTATTTTCAGCTTTTACTAAGAAAACCTTGACTTTTTCCATTTATTATTATATAGTATTCTCGTAGACTATATGGTAAACATATACTTTGTATTTGTTTTGTAATAAAAAATTAGGAAGGTGATATATATGGCATTAGATTATAATATTATTGGTCAAAGAATCAAACAAGCAAGACTTGCAAAAAATTATACACAAGAAGAGTTATCTGAAAAAATAGATGTTTCTGTCGCATTCTTAAGTAGAGTTGAAAGAGGAAATTCTCACATCAATTTAAAAAGATTAACACAAATTTGTAATCTATTAGATGTTTCAGAAGGCTATATTTTAAGTGGTACTTCTAGCGATTCAGAAAATTATCTATCTAAAGAATTCTCTGACTTATTAAAAAGTTGCCCTGCACATAAACAAAGATTAATTTATAAAATCGCCAAAATTATTGCAGAAGCTGAATAATTTTATATTAAAAACCAATATTGAAAAAATATTGGTTTTTTGTTGCTTTTGCAACAGATTTTTTTAAATTTTATTCATATGATTAATCTATAAATGTAATTAATAATAGAATTTATCTATTATCTTTCATACAAAAGATATTCTGTTTAAATTTGATACAAATTATGCCATAACGTTTTCCTTATTTCGACATAATTTTACAAGTTTATCAAATTATTTTCATTTTAGATTGATTATATTTCGCAGATATGGTATTATATTATGTGGTCAAAATGATAATAATAAGAAAAAGGAAAATGAAATGAATTTATTTATAATGATTATTAATTATATTTCATTTTATTCTTAATTAAGGAGGGTTTTTAATATTATGAAATTTGAACAATGGGAAGGATTTGAAAAAGGTGATTGGCAAAACGAAATCAATGTAAGAGATTTCATTCAAAGAAACTACACACCTTATGAAGGAGATTCAACATTTTTGGCTGGACCTACAGAAAAAACAAAAAAATTGTGGGACGAAGTACTAGAACTTTACAAAAAAGAAAAAGCTTCTAAAGGTGGTGTACTAGATATAGACACCAAAACTATTTCTAGTGTTAATGCCTATGAGCCTGGATATATTGATAAAGACTTAGAAGAAATCGTAGGACTTCAAACAGATGCTCCATTAAAAAGAGCCATTATGCCTTATGGTGGAATTCGTATTGTAGAAAAAGCTTGTGAAGCTTATGACAAAAAAGTAGATGATGAAGTAGAAGAAATTTTTCACAATTATAGAAAAACACATAATGATGGTGTATTTAGTGTTTACACACCAGATATTAGAGCTGCTAGAAGTGCTCACTTACTTACTGGATTACCAGATGGATATGGTAGAGGAAGAATTATTGGTGATTACAGAAGAGTTGCCCTTTATGGTGTTGATGTATTAATCGAAGAAAAGAAAAAAGATTTAGACATATTAAATGTAGATTGTTTAACTGAAGAAGTTATTCGTGAAAGAGAAGAAATTAGTGAACAAATCAAAGCATTAAATGATTTAAAGGCAATGGCTTCAAAATATGGTTTTGATATTTCTAAACCTGCAAACAATAGTAAAGAAGCTGTTCAATGGTTATACTTTGGATATTTAGGTGCTGTAAAATCTCAAGATGGTGCTGCAATGAGTCTTGGTAGAACCTCTACTTTCTTAGATATTTATTTTGAAAGAGATTTAGAAAATGGAACAATCACAGAAGAAGAAGTTCAAGAAATCATGGATCATTTTGTTATGAAATTAAGATTGGTTCGTTTCTTAAGAACACCTGAATACAACGAATTATTTAGTGGTGACCCTGTATGGGTAACAGAAAGTATTGGTGGTATGGGAATCGATGGAAGAACTTTAGTTACCAAAAACTCTTTTAGAATTCTTCATACACTAGAAAATTTAGGACCAGCTCCAGAACCAAACTTAACGGTTTTATGGTCTGTCAATTTACCAGAAGGATTTAAAAGATATACAACAGATTTATCTATCAGAACATCTTCTATTCAATATGAAAGTGATGATTTAATGAGAATCACATTAGGAGATGATTATGGAATTGCTTGTTGTGTTTCTCCAATGAAAATTGGTAAACAAATGCAATTCTTTGGTGCAAGAGCAAACTTAGCAAAAACTTTATTATATGCTATTAATGGTGGTAGAGATGAAATGTCTGGAAAACAAGTTACTCCAAAATTTGCTCCAATTACTTCTGAATATTTAGATTATGATGAAGTTATGGAAAAATTCAATCAAATGATGGATTATGTAGCTAAAATCTATATTAAAGCATTAAATGCTATCCACTATATGCATGATAAATATTGTTATGAAGCAATTGAAATGTCTCTTCATGATAAAGATATTATCAGAACAATGGCTTGTGGTATTGCTGGTTTATCTGTAGTTGCTGATTCACTTTCTGCAATCACATATGCAAAAGTAAAAGTTATTAGAGATGAAACTGGACTAGCTGTTGATTATGAAATCGAAGGAGATTATCCTAAATTCGGTAATGATGATGAAAGAGTAGACAGTATTGCTGTTGACATCGTAAAAACATTTATGAATAAATTAAAAAGATATCCAACTTACAGAAATTCTAAACATACTTTATCTATTCTTACAATTACATCAAATGTCGTTTATGGAAAAGCTACAGGAAATACTCCTGATGGAAGAAGAATGGGAGCTCCATTCGGACCTGGTGCAAATCCATTACACGGAAGAGATACAAATGGTGCTTTAGCTGTTATGAATTCTATTGCAAAATTACCATTTGATTTTGCAGAAGATGGAATTTCATATACATTCTCAATCACACCTAAAACATTAGGAAAAGATGAAGATACAAGAGTTACAAACTTAGTAAATATGTTAGATGGATATTTCAAACAAACAGGACATCATATCAATGTAAATGTTTTCGATAGAAGTTTATTAATTGATGCTATGGAACATCCAGAAAATTATCCTCAATTAACCATTAGAGTATCTGGATATGCTGTAAACTTCACAAAATTAACAAGAGAACAACAATTAGATGTTATTAATAGAACTATTCACGAAAAAATTTAGTTAAATTGATAAAGGGATTTCAAGATTTTTCTTAAAATCCCTTTTATAAAGTAATTATGTGTCAAAGGGGACGGGCCATTTTGGCAACCTTACTTGTTTTAAATTTCAATAAAGGAGCATCCTATATGGAAGAAAATAAGAATATATTAGATAAAGAAAAAGATTTAAGATATTATGCAAAAGTACATTCAATAGAAACCTTTGGTGCTGTTGACGGACCAGGAATTCGTTTTGTTTTATTTCTTCAAGGTTGTCATTTACAATGTAAATATTGTCATAATCGTGATACTTGGGATATGAAAGAAGGAAAATATCAATCTGTTGATGATATTTATAAAATGATTTTAAAATATAAAAATTATATCACTCCAAATGGTGGTGTTACTGTTTCAGGTGGAGAACCTTTATTACAAGTAAAATTTTTAATCGAATTATTTACAAAATTAAAAAAGAAAAAAATCCATACTTGTATTGATACTTCTGGAATGGTAGCCTTAACAGATGATATTAAACAATTATTAACCTTAACAGATTTAGTTCTATTAGATATTAAACACATTAATAGTGAAAAATGTAAAGATTTAGTTGGATTTGATAATAAACTAGAATTGGAGTTTGCAAAATACTTAAGTGATAACCATATACCAATATGGATTAGGCAAGTATTAGTTCCAGGGCTTACAGATGATGAAAAAGACTTACGAAAACTAAAAGATTTTATTTCTACCTTAAATACAGTTGAAAAAGTAGAAATTTTACCATATCACAGTATTGGTAAATATAAATGGACAAAATTAGGTTTAAAATATGATTTAGAAAATATTAAAGATGCTACTAGTGATGATGTAAAGCGTGCGAAGGCAATCTTAGTAATTAGCTAGAAAAAGGGGCAATTGAGGACGTTTATTTTTGGACATTTAAAATTTAAATATAAATGTCCAAAAAGAAACGTCCTCAATTGCCCCTTTTTTCCTTTACATTCCTAATAATTTTAATTCTACATTTTCCATCTTATATTTTCCATCTACTAATTTAAAATCTACTAATGTATCTTCTAGTGTTTCTTTATTTTGTCTTAAATCAGTTGTAAAATATAATTTGATTTGTGGAATTTCTAAGTTATTTGTCACAATTTCTTTAAATGTCTCTGCCATATGTTTTTCATCTTCACAAATTAATATCAATTGTGGCATTGCTGCAAATCCCGAATCACCTGGAACATAGTTTTCATAAAATTCTTTATATAATCTCATTCTTTCTACTAATTTTTTCTCCCAGTCAGGTTCTCTTCTGATAACTTCAAAAACAAATTGAATTGATTTTCCATTTTTCGTAAGTTTAACAGCTCCCCCACTTGCTTTAAATAGTTTTCCTGATACTTTTGCAGTGATTGCTGGTTTTACAATATAGCTATCAAATGCTTTTACTTTTCTTAAATAAGCAATTAAAGTTTGATTTCCAGCCAATCTCTTTTTAATCATTGGCACTGGTTTTGTGTTATCAGATGGTTGCCATTTACAATCAATTTCTTTAGAATTTAATAAATATTTTCCCATCTTCTCTAAACAATAAATTCTATAAATACCTTTACCCTCATCAGAAGTAAAGTAATATCTTGTTAAAATTTTAGATTTTACTAATTGATCTAATTTGTTATTTAATTTGTCTTGTGACTTAGGGTCAATTCCTTTGATTTCTAGCATTTGATATAATTGTCTTGATGTAATAAATTCAAATTCATTTACTAAGTCTAAAATTGCAAAATGGATTTCATTAATATGTCCAATATTAATCTTATGTACGATTTGATTCATTGACACATACCCATCTTTTCCGTCGAAAGTTTTAATTTCACCTTCTCTGATAGCAAATGGAGATACTTGTGCCTTGATTTCATTATCTTCTACCATTTTTATTTTCCCCCTTATAAATTTAGAATTATCTATAATTTTTAATTATAAACTACACTATTGTTCAATCAATAATTTGACTTTTTTCTTCTCTTTATCTATTTTTTTGATATACACATTGACTTTTTGTCCATATTCATATCCTTCGGCATATTCTGCCATTCCCACTAAATTGGGTGTTAGTTCTATGAAAATACCATTTTTATTTTTCTCTGTTTCTCTAATAATGCCTTTTACCTTCATTCCTGTAGAAAATTTTTCAGCATTTTCTTCCCATGTTCCTAGGGTTTCTTTATATGACAAATTGACTTTCCCTGTATATCTATCTATAGATTTTACCACAACTTTTACTTTTTGTCCAATTTTTAACCTTTCATATGGCGTTTTGATTCTGGCAACAGATAAATCTTCTATATGCGCTAGTCCAACAATTCCACCACCTATTTCTATAAAGGCTCCATATGGTCTAATGTTCTTTACAATTCCAATGACATGTTGTCCAACTTGCATATCCTTTTTTATATATTGCAAAGCTTCATGTTGTACACTTTTTCTTGATAATAACACTGTATGATTATTTTCAATATTTTCTATTTTAAACTGAACATATTTATGTACTTTTCCTGTACATAATCTTTCATCTGGTAGTCCTTGTTGAATATCTTCTACTTCACTTCTTGGGATAATTCCTTCTATTTCACTACCTAATTGAATATGTAAATTATATTTATCATCACAACTTTGTACAATTCCTTGTATTGTCTTATTTTCCTGTTGATACTCTTGTATCTTTTGTAAATTTAATTTTTCAACCTCTTCATCCCAACCTTCTGGCACAAATCGAAATGTATTCATTTGTTTTCTCCTTCATCTTATGTGTTTTAGTTATTATATAGTTTATTAAAAAATTTTTCAACCTTTTTTATATTTTTATTGAAGAACTTATAGTTGTATCATACTCTCAATATTTTTTACAATTATTAAAAATGCAATTTCCCATAAATTTCCCATAATATTAAGAAATCTTTAATCAAAATAACTACTAATTTCTTCTAATCCTTCAAAATCTTTTTGTCTACAAATATCATATGCAACAATGGCAACAGAATTTGACAAATTCAATGACCTTAGGGTTGGTCTCATAGGAATTCGAATCGTTTTATCTATATATTTTTGCAAAACATCTTCTGGTAACCCTTTTGTCTCTTTTCCAAATAACACAAAAATTTCTTCCATATTTTTAAAATCTGGTTCTGAATAAACATGTTTTCCCTTTGTTGTTACAAAAAACATATTATGTTCTTCTGGCTGATATGTATTTAAAAATTCTTTAAAAGATATATGTTCTTCTATATCAAGCTTATCCCAGTAATCTAATCCTGCTCTTTTGACTGCTTTTTCTGAAATACTAAATCCCAAAGGATGTACCAAATGCAACTTAGCACCAATCGCAGCACAAGTTCTTGCAATATTCCCTGTATTTTGAGGTATTTCTGGTTCCACTAATACAACATGTAGTTTCATTTTTCTTCTCCTTTTTTTAATTTATCTATTTTGTTTCATTTTGCTTTTTATTTTTTCTAATTTTTCAATGCTGTGATTGGCAATACATAAATTCCATCAGGTCTTTTTACTACTGCATCATATAATCCACAAATGATACACATAAATTTTGGTTTTACTTCTACCGCATCATAAAATTTTTTCAAGTTTTTAGCTGCCTCTTCTTCTTGATTTGAACCTAATTTTATTTCTATTGCTCCATATTCTCCATCTGCAATTTCCACTATGGCATCCACTTCCAGTCCAGTTGTATTTTCTCTATAATGATATAGTTTTGCATCTAAACTTTCTGCATATATTCTTAAATCTCTTTCACACATTGCCTCAAAATAAAAGCCAAAAGTTTTTAAATCATTCATTAATTTATCTGGCGTTATATTCAAAATTGCACATCCTAAAGACTGATCAACAAAATGTCTTTTTGCTAATTTTCCTACATTCGCTCTTGAACGTATTTTATACATAAATGAATTTTGGTTTTCTATCAAATGTAATTTATTTAATACATCTAGATAATCTGCAACGGTATTTCTACTAACATTTAATTCTTCTTCAGTCACATTATCCCCAATATCTTTTACTAAAACACTATTTGTTGAAATTGTACTTTCATTTCTAGCAAGTGACCTTAAAAGCATTTCCATTTTATTTTTATCTCTTTTTACTCCATCTATTTCTGAAATATCCTTATCTAATACTGCCTCTAAGTAACTCCTTGTTATTCTTCTTGCTCCTTCTATACTTGAATCTATGGTTTCTGGCCATCCTCCTCTTACAATTAAGTCTGCAAGTGTTTTTAGTTCTGTCTTTTTTACTAATGAATTTTGTACTTTTCCTTCAAATAAATCCTTTAAAGATACTTCTCCTGTTGAATCTCCTGATTCATATAAAGACATTGTATACATTTTCATCTTACAAATTCTTCCAGCCCCTGAGTGATGAATTTGGGTTGTTACAGGTGTTGCAGAACCTGTTAATATATATTTTCCTTTTTCTTTATCTTGGTCACATTGAAATCTTACAGCATCCCATACAGCTGGGACTTCTTGCCATTCGTCTATCAGTTCTGGTTTTTCTTTATTTAATATTAAATTTACATCCATTTCTGCTAGATGTTTTTCTCTAAAATTATCTGCCGTATTATTTAGATATACTACACTATTTGCGTGATTTAATGCTGTCCATGTTTTTCCACACCATTTTGGTCCTTCAATACTGATTGCTCCAAATATTTTTAAATTTTCCTCTATTGTTTTATCTATCAATCTTTCACGATATCCTTTTTTGGTTAATTTCATATGACCACCTCACATTTATATTTTATCATAAATATTTATTTTTATCAATGACATTGTGCATTTTTTTGCCATTTCATTGTGCATATTTTAGCGTTTTTATTGTGCAATTTTATTCTGTTTCATTGTTTACTTTTATAATTTTATTGTGTGAATTTTTATCATCTTGTTGTCCTTTTTGTTTAGATAAAACATTTCAAAACGTCCCCAATGTCATTAAGTTAAGGTATAACATTGGGAACGTCCCTATCGTTTCATTTTTTGTCTTACATATTCATATAATATGATACCTGTTGCCACAGAAGCATTTAAACTTTCTGTTTTTCCAAGCATCGGTATTTTTACTTTTTTATCTGCTAGTTTTTGTATTTCTCTTTTTACTCCATTTGCTTCATTTCCAATGACAATGACTTTTTTCTTGTAATCTATATCATAAATACTATTTTTCGTTTGTAACGATGTTACAACAATTTCAAATTTGTGCTTTTGAATTTCTTTTAATGTCTTTTCTAAGTCTTCACATTCTATGATTTTGACTCTAAATATAGCACCCATTGTTGAACGTACCACTTTAGGATTATAGCTATCTGCTGTTCCTTTTGATACTAAGATTTGATTAATTCCTATACTGTCTACCGTTCTTAAAATCGTTCCTAAATTTCCTGGGTCTTGAATATCGTCTAAAGCTACAATAATGTCTTGATTATAATCAATTTCTTCACTACCTGCAATTGTTGACTTCATTGCATTTTTTTCTACAATCGCTAATATTCCTTGTGGATTTGTGACATCTGTTAAACTATCAAATAACTTGCTCGTGACATAGACACATTCTTGTTTAGCAATTTCATACATAAGGTCTTTGGGAATATTAGATGTTTTTTCACAATCATCACAAATAATGACTTGTTTAATATTTGCTTTTTCATTGATGGCTTCTTCTATAATTTTAATACCTTCAATGATATATTCATTGTTCAAGTCTCTATATTTCTTATCTTTTAATTTTTTTATGTGTTTGATAAATTCATTATCTTTACTTGATATTACTTGCATAAAAACCTCCAGTTTTATTTATATATATGATTTCCATTTTTATGAATATTATTATATTTCTATTTCATTTCTATTAACCCATATTCTGAAATTTTCAATTCGATTTTTTCTTCATATTGAATTTGACTTTCACAATCAGTATCTAGATTGTTGATATAGAATAAAATACAACCATACATTAATTTTTGTATGATTGTATTTTATAACTTTTTTTCAGTTTTAGCAATATGTTTCTTAACTTTTCCCTCAAGCTATGCTCGAACGAAAAGAGCTTATTTCTTGTTTTACTTGTAGTTGTTATAAAAGTCAATACCAAAATTACCAAAAAAGGGAAAATAAAATTTACCAATTTAGATAACTTTTTATTATATAGAATTGTCAAAGTTTTCTATTTTATTTAATATATCTTTTAATCTGTAAGAATCGCCTGTAATATTAAAAACATATGAATGGTGTAATAATCTATCAAGTATTGCATTAGCAAGTATATTGTCTGAAAAAATTTCTCCCCATTTAGAAAATTGTTGATTTGTAGTTATGATGGTAGAACTTTTCTCATATCTTTTTGCAATCAATTGAAACAGTAGATTTGTGCCATTTTTGTCTACAGGTAAATATCCAATCTCATCAATTATCAATAATTTATATTTATTAAATGTTTTTAAGGCATCCTTTAATCTATTTTCTTGATGTGCAATATTAAGTTTAGTGATTAAATCATGGCAACTGATGAAATATGTACTAACTCTTTTTTTAGCAGCTTCAATGCCAATAGCTGTGGCGATATGAGTTTTGCCAACACCACTAGAGCCAATTAGCAGTACATTTTTCTTTTCTTCAATAAATCTAAGTGTTGCTAAATCTAAAACTTCTTTTTTATTAATACTTGGCTGAAAATCAAAGTCAAATTCATCTAAAGTTCTAATAAAAGGAAAACCAGCAACTCGTATATTGAATTCAGAAGCTCTCTGTTCTTTAAATTCTATTTCTTTTTGAGTAAGATTAAGAAGTGCATCTAAAAAAGAAATATTATTTTTATTTATCTCATCTAAATATGTTGATAAATATGTACTCATTTTATCTAATTTTAGTTTTTGTAAATTATTTATTACTTGATTATATATCATCACTATTACCTCTTTCTTTTATTTTTTATTAATTATCTGTTATTTAATTCCTTTATCTATTTCACATCCAATAATCTATCTAAACGTTTTAAATTATCATTAGCATATTTTTCTATGTCAGATTTATCTTTATATGGCATAGAAATTGTTAAACCTTCTACATAATGTTCTTTAGCATAATTAATTAATTTTAAATTAATTTCATGGGTTGCTATTATTTGTTTATTATGATATATATACAATATATTATCAGTTTGTTTGAGTTGGACATACTGATTAATATATTTGGGTGAAACAGAATATTTTTTACCTTTGTAGTAAATTAAGGAATCGGGATAAACCTTAGTTTTCTCCACATTTTCCAAGTATGAAAGCATGATTTTGTTACTTGGCAAGGGTAGAAGATATTCTTTTTCTTTTTGAAACAAAAGGATAGGTGGTATATTTGTTGTTTGATGAACAGTAGAATTAACTTTATCTCTTATATTTTTAATAATTCTAATTAATTCTTCTTCATCTTCAAATTCATGATTATATGGAATTAACCATGCCATGAACTTATTTGCGGTTTCGTCTTTTCCTTTCGTTTCAGGAGACCTTGGTTTACACAATTTAACACAAGTACCCATATCTTTAGCAAATTGATTAAATTCCGGATTTATTCTTCTTTTATTTCCATTAATATCAACTACTGCTCTCATGTTATCTGTTAACAATTGTTTAGGTACACCATTGAAAAATTCAAATGTTGTCATTAAACATCTTTCTACATCTTCTCTTGTTTTTGTTCTACTATATACAAAATCATGTAATCTAGAATATCCTAAAGTTGCAGAAAACACATTAAATTCAAATACTTCTCCATGTTTGCTAATCATCTTTATATCTTCTTTCCAATCAAATTGTAATTGTTCTCCAAGATCTGTTTCATATCTTAAATGAACTTTTTGACTTTTACTTGGTTTTAATTTATGTTTTGCTAGATATTTTTTAAAATTTGAATATGTTCCTATGGTATTATCTTTATTGTACAAATATTGGTACAATCCCATTTGAGTGATTCCTACTAATTCTATTTTACTTTTTATTTCATCATAGTATTTATCTAATTTCGATGGTTTATTTCTATTTGCTTTTTTTCCTTCATATCCTTCATAATATTTTTTTATTGTATGTCTTTCTATTTCAAAAGCTCTTTCTAATTCACTAAAATTTGGCTTTATTCCTAAGGTTTTCATTATTTCTAATTGTCCTTTCATATTTTTTAACTTTATATTTTCTTTCATTTGTATACTTCCTCCTTACAAAGAAGTAGTATATCAAACTATTTTTTTGCAATCAAAAAAGTAACCAATTTTGGTAGTTTTTATTTTCCCTTTTTTGGTTACTTTTATTTTATCATTTTCAGTTGTTGTATTTCATATTGCTCAGATGACAGATTTCACATTACTGTACTGCGAGACTTACACGAAAGCCGTCTGTTACTGCTCCCAAGGCTGTAGTCGAAAAAGAATACTCCAGTATTGGGACCATTGCCATAGGCGCCTCCACGTGCGAAGAAAGGACTACCAGAAGCCACAAAATATGCAAGATCGCCATTCCATCCACTTGTTTCATAGGTGGCATCTCCATATTTATATGATCTACTTGCTTGTATTCCTGTATATGCTGTTGCATATTTTGTGCTCGTTCCTCCATTGCTTGCAAATGAACCTCCATTGGTTGTTAAATTACTACTTGTACTTCCATTATAATATCCTGCTACATATTCATTTGCTCCTCCTGATAAATCATAAATTCCATATATATTTCCTGTACTACTTGCTAGTACTCCTTTTTCTGTATTATATGCATTTGTTGTTGTACTACTACTTGCTGAAACACTATCTCCTGCATTTCCTGTTAAATAATTACTATTGTTATTTACTGTTATTTCTGTTCCATTTCTTCCATATTTACTTTCTGTTAAATATGCTACTGCTCCCCATTCACTATTTTTCATTAAATGGCTATTTAATGTTGTATTGTAGTTTTGAGCATATGTGAACGCATTTCCTATTGTAATACTTCCCCAACTTGATGATACTCCTGGTTCGAATTTTGGCGTTGTCGTTCCACTTACTTGGCTTGCTTCATATTTTGCTATCCATATTCCTTCTAGTTTACTACTCCATCCTCCATAATCCACATTATCCTCAAATGCAGGATGTGTTTTGAAATATTTATCATTTACAGATATTGCTGTTTGTACAGACACTCCTTCTTTTGTTCTTCCTTCTGTATCCACGATTCCTCTTGCATCACTATATCCTACGATTTGATTATTTTCTAATGCTGCTTCTTCTGTTAATGTTCCTGATCTATAGGCATTTTCACTATCTTGTGAATCAAAATAAATGATTCTATATGCATATCTTGGTATCCATACAAAATAACTATCTACATTATCTACTGTTACTTTTGCATTGGCCCAATGGCTTGCATTATTATCATTTGCTCCACTTCCTGCTACATAACTATACCAATCTGTTCCACTACTATTACTTACATTTGTTGTTTCTCCTGTTGTTTCATTATATGTGATTGCTGTCATTCCTTCTTTTAATACAGGGTGATTTGGTGTAGTTGTTGCATTATAACTTGTTCCACTTAAGAATTCTACTTCTATCACACCATAACTCATGTTAAAGTTTGTTCCTGTCCCTTCTGTTGGCTCTGCTGGTTCTCTTACTATATAATCCTCGACATTTCCATTTTTATCTATGAAATATTTTCTTCCATTTGGATCATTTTCTGTTATGGTTACTATATATCCTTCTGTTCCATCCTCATTTGTTCCTGGTTCTACTGCGTATTTCCCGTTTTCAAAATATTTTCCTAATTCTTCTTCTAAACTTGTTTGGCTAATTTCTCCTCCATTTTCTTTTGCCAATGCTCCTGTTGTTGCTAATTCTACTTTTTCTCTTTCATCTGCTATTTCTGTTTCTCGACTTGCATCACTTGCTCTGGTTAATATTCCATTTTCTCCTGTTAATGTTGCTATTGTTACTCCTGCTAAGATTAATAGCACGATAATGGTTATTACTAAAGCAATCAATGTAATACCTTTGTTCTCTTTTTTCATATTAGAGATTTTTTCTTTCTTCATTTGCCTTTCTTCCTTTCTTTTTTTATTTTTCTTTTGCAATTAATTATATTTTTAACTTTTAGCCTATATTTATATTTTACTATAAGCTATTTATCTTTTTCAAGCATTTTAATAAATTATCTTACTTAATTTTTTTCTCTCATAATCATTATTTCCATTTTTTTCTTTTTTAGTCTTCTTTCGATTGTTTTTCAATTATTTTTCTTTTTATAATTCAAAAAAAGAACCTAAGTTATTAAACATTTTATCTAATAACCTAGATTCTTTTTATGGTATTTACTTATTCTCTTTTTATACTTCTTCTGTTACTTCTTTATCTTCTTTTTTATACTTTGTTAATGTCTTTAAAAACTCTGTCACATCATTCAAAATTTTCATTTCATTATCTGTACCAATCTCTAGTGTAATCATTGGTTTAATACCTGCTGAAAATTTTAATCTGTTTCCATATTCTTTTACAAGTTTTGCAACATCATAAGAAAATTGTGTTTCTTCAAAAGTAAATACAACTGCTGTTTTCTTACTTGCAATTTTTGATATGTTTAATGCTTTTGCTAAATATTTAATTCTTGCAATATCAATTAAGTTTTCTAATTCTGCTGGCATATTACCAAATCTATCAATAATTTCATCAATGATATTTTGAATATCTTCTTCATTTTTACATAAGGCAATATCTTGATAAATTTCAATCTTTTGATTGGCATCTGAAATATACTCATCTGGAATATAGCTAGTGACATTTAAGTCTATTTGGATATCTACTTCTGGTTTTACTTCTATTCCCTTCATTTCTTTTATCACTTCATCTAACAAGTTACAATATGTATCATATCCTACCTGTTCTAAATGTCCTGATTGAATTTCTCCAAGCAGACTTCCTGCTCCTCTGATTTCTAAATCACGCATCGCAATTTTAAAGCCTGAACCAAATTCTGTAAATTCTTTTATGGCTTTTAATCGCTTATCTGCCACTTCTGATAACAATTTATCTCGCTTATATGTGATATATGCATAAGCCTGCCTATCACTTCTTCCTACTCTTCCTCGTATTTGATATAGCTGTGCTAATCCCATTCTATCTGCATTTTCAACAATAATGGTATTCGCATTTGGAATATCAATTCCAGATTCTAAAATAGTTGTACAAACCAATACATTGGATTTCTTTTGAATAAAATCATCCATGATTTCTTCAATCTGATTTCCTGTCATTTGTCCATGTGCATAAGAAACTTCTGCTTCTGGTACAAGTCTTGATATTTCATCTGCTTTTCTTTGGATATTTTCTACATTGTTAAAGATATAAAATACTTGACCATCTCTTTCTAATTCCTTGGTAATCGCTTCTTTTATCACTTCTCTATCATATTCTAATACATAGGTTTGTACAGGTCTTCTGTTATGTGGTGGTTCATAGATAACAGACATATCTCTTACTCCCACAATAGACATGTGTAGAGTTCTTGGAATTGGTGTTGCTGTCATGGTTAATACATCTACATTTGTTTTGTATTGTTTTATTTTCTCTTTATCTTTTACACCAAATCTGTGCTCTTCATCAATAATTAATAACCCTAAATCTTTGAATTCTACATCTTTACTAAGAATTCTATGGGTTCCCACAACAACATCGACTTCTCCTAATTTCAAACCTTTGATAACTTCTTTTTGATATTTTGCAGATTTAAATCTGTTTAATATTTCTACTTTGATTGGATAATCTTTCATTCTTTCTTTAAATTCTTGATATTGTTGTTCTGCTAAAACTGTTGTAGGTGCTAAATAGGCTACTTGTTTTTGGTCCATCACAGCCTTAAATGCTGCTCTTATGGCTACTTCTGTTTTACCATATCCGACATCACCACATAACAGTCTATCCATTGGTTTGGTATTTTCCATATCCTTTTTGACCTCTTCAATACAACGTAATTGATCATCTGTTTCTTGATATGGAAATTTTGCTTCAAATTCATTTTGCCAAGGTGTATCTTTTAAAAAAGCAAACCCTTGTGATTTTTCTCTTTTGGCATATAACTCGATTAATTCTGTTGCCACTTCTCTTAAATTTTTCTTAACCCTTGTTTTGGTATTTTCCCATTCTTTGCTTCCTAATCGATTGATTTTCGGATTAATCTTATCTCCACCAACATATTTTCGAATCATGTCCATTTGGTTTGTTGGTACATACAAAATATCATCATTTTTGTATTTAATTTTGATATAATCTTTAATCGTTCCATCTGCTTTAATGGTATTGACACCAATATAGATACCTATTCCATAGGTTTTATGAACCACATAATCTCCTATTTTTAAATCTGCAAATACAACTTTTTCTCCTTCTGTATAAGCAGAATGAACTATCTTTCTTTTTCTCTTTTCTCCACTAACTAATTCATCTGCTGAAATCACTAATTGATGAATTTCATAATTTTCAAATCCTGCTGATAGTTTTCCAATTCCAATAGTAACAACCTTTTCTACTGTTTTTACGACAATGGTTTTGTCTAGTTTTTCTTCTAGCTTACAAATAATTTCTTCTTTTTCTAATATTTCCTTTAGTTTTTTCGCCTTTTCCTTATTCTCAACTAATACATATACACTCTTTTTTTGCTTTAAGGCTTCTTTCAACTCTTGGAATAAGTTTTCAATCTCACTTTTATAGAAGTTGACTTCTCTATACTCGAAAACATATTTTTCTGCTTGTTTATTGGTTACGCTATCTTGCTTTTCTAGATAGATTAGATTTCTTTTTCCATTTTCTAAAATATCTTCGATTTCTTCATATTCAATCGTATCTTCTAATGCCTGTGGAATGATTTTTTCTTTTTCTACTAAAGCATTGATTAGATTTTTTCTATCTTGTTTAATATTTTCTGTTCTTTGTTTTATTTTTCTTTCTTCATCTAATGCAATAATATATTTGTCTGATAAGTAGTCTAATAATGTAGAAGAATTTGTATAAAAACAATCAAAATATTTATCAATCTTACTGATGTAGTTTCCACCAACAATTTGCTCTATATCTTCTTCTACAATTTCTTTCTGTGCTTCTGTTACACTTAAATTTTTGATGTTTTTGCATACTTGTTCTATGGATTGTTCCAATATATATTCATGTGCTGGATAAATTTCTACTTTTTCCAATGTATTAATAGATCTTTGACTAACAATCGCAAAATTTCTGATAGAGTCTACTTCATCTCCCCAAAATTCAATTCTCACACCGATTTTATCAGAAACAGAAATATCTAAAATGCCACCTCTTATACTAAATTGTCCTCTTCCTTCTATTAAGTCACATCTTACATATCCTAAATTAACTAATGCTTTCTTAATATCCTCTAATGAATAGATATCTCCCACTTTGAAATGTAACAAATTTTTAAATAGTACATCTTTTGGTGGTAACTTTTGCATTAGAGCTTCTATGGTTGTTACAATGATTGGATTTCTTTTTTCTTTTATTTTACTTAAGACTTCTATTCTTTCATAAGGTAAGTCTTTACTTTCTGCAATATAGTCATAAGTTACAATTTCTTTTTTTGGAAAGATATCTCCCTTATCCATAAATGCTTTTATGTTTTCTGATATTTGTTTTGCTTGAATTTCATTGTATGTAACAATTAAAATTGGTCTTTTGGCATATTCATTAATACTGGCTAATAATTCTACCATTCCCACGCCAGTTAAGCCCGATAACATTATCGGACTTTTTTCATTTTCTATTTGATTTACCAATGTTACAAACTTTTGAGATTTTCCAAGCTCTCCTAATATTGTATTCATTTTTTTCTCCTTGTTTGTTTGATTTCTATATTATACTACTTTTTTTAGAAAATATAAATAGTTTTAGCAAATATATTTTCTTTTAACCAAAAAAGTAGAGATATTTATAATTACATCTCTACTTTACATTTTAACAACCAATTTATTAAATTTACTATGAATATAGTTTTCTAATTTTGTCATAAATTCATCTGGTTTGATTTCTTTTTTTGCTACCATATCTAGCCCTTTTTCCCAACTAGCTGTTAATTTTGGATTTAGCATATCTGGCATAGATTGCATAACAATGTCATAGATATATTCTCCTTTTTGGCTAGGCGTAATAATCTGGGTTTTATTATTAATTTCTATATAATTAATCTTCTCTAATTTTTTAATAATTTCTCCTCTTGTGGCACTTGTTCCAATTCCTGCACCTTTTATTTGCTCTCTTAATTCCTCTTCTTCTATTAGTTTTCCTGCATTTTCCATAGCCAGAATGATAGAACCTGAGTTATATCTGTTTGGTGGTGATGTTTCTGCTTCTTTGATTTCAAAATTCTTAATCAATACTTCTTGTCCTTTTTTTAATTTTTTTAGAATTTCTAAATCCGTTGCTTTATTTTCACTATTCTTGTTCTCTTCCTCTTTATTTTCCACATCTTGCTCACCATTTGTGGATTTCTTCTTTTTATTTTCTTTATCTACTGGTTTTAAGATTTCTAAAAATCCTTGGTTAATACATACTCTTCCACTTGTTGTGAAAGTTTCTTTTTTCTCTTTGTCCATTTCTACTTCAATCGTTAATTTAATCTTATTATATTCTGCTGGTGGATAAAAAATCGCTAAGAAACGTTTTACAATTACCAAATAAATATCTTTTTGCAATTGTGGCAAACTATTAAAATTTTCATACCCTTGTCCTGTTGGAATAATGGCATAGTGGTCTGTAATTTTACTATCATTAACATATTTTGTTTTGGCCAGATTGGTAGAATATTTTTCTTCCACCATTTTTTTAATATATCCCTGTATTTCTTCATCTTTACAACCTTTGGCAATTCCATTTAAGTTTTTATTAATTTCTTTACTAACTGCTGTTGATAATACTCTTGCATCTGTTCTAGGATATGTAACCAATTTCTTTTCATATAGATTTTGAATAATCTCTAATGTTTCATCTGGTTTGATTTTAAATCGTTTGGTACATTCATTTTGAATTTCTGCTAAGTTAAATAATAATGGTGCATTTTCTTTTTGTTTTGATTTTTTTAATTCTGTGATAACTGCCCTTTTATTACTTAAACTTGCAATAAATTCTTTCGCGTCGTTTTCTTTTTTGAATCCTGTTTCATTATATAATTTAGGAGATTCCCATACGGTAGATTTTTCTGTTGCCTTCCAATCTGCTTTAAATGAAGCTTGTTCTTCGCCAAATTCTCCTATAATCTTATAATATTTTGTCTTCACAAAATTTCGGATTTCTCTTTCACGAGATACGACCATTCCTAATACACAAGTCATCACTCTTCCAACAGAAATGGAAGCTCTATCTTCATGGATGTTTTGTGCCAATCTTCTTCCAAATATGATAGATAATAATCTAGAAAAATTGATTCCTATTAAGTAGTCCTCCTTTGCTCTTAAATAAGCACTATCTGATAGACTATCATATTCTGACATGTCTTTTGCTTCTCGAATGCCTCTTAAGATTTCCTCTTCTGTTTGTGAATCTATCCAAACCCTTTTCATTTTTGCTTTCGGATTTGGTTTTGCCATCATAAAAACAAGTCTTTGTATATATTCTCCTTCTCTTCCAGAGTCTCCAGCATTATATATTTCTTCTATATCTTCTCTTTGTAATAATTGTTGTACAATATTAAATTGATTTTGCACCTGTGGTATAATTTCATATTTCCATTCTTCTGGAATAAATGGTAAGGTATCTAATCTCCAAAATTTTAGTTTTTCATCATATTTTTCTGGATAACTCATGGTTACTAAATGTCCTACACACCATGTAATAATCCAATCATTGGATTCTAAATATCCATTTTTTCTGCTAGTCGTTATTTTTAACGCTTTGGCAAATTCCATTGCCACAGATGGTTTTTCTGTTATGATTAATTTTTTGCTCAATGTGATCATCCTTTTATTTTTCTTTTATATATTGTGGTAAATTATATCACTGTTTTCATATATTTCACAACTTTATCATATATATTTTGATATTGTTGCATTGTTTCTGGATTATGAAATTCAAATCGATTATATATTTTCTCCATATAATTTTGTTTCTTTATAAATTGTATACTTTCTGGGAAATTAAAATCAAAAATATATGCAAAATGTCCTACTAAACTATCTGCACTTGTGTTCTTCTTATGATAATCGATTCTTCCATTTTCCATAAATTCGTCATAAATCTCTTTGGTAATAATATCATCTGACAAATCTGCTTTTTCCCAAGCTGTTTCTTTCTTTTCATATGTTAGTATATTTAAAATGTCAATCTTATCACTATCTCTTACGATTTTAATATGTAATAACTCTCTAGTTGTTAGGTTATCTGGGATATCTAATTTATCTTTATTGTGATAGAAAATGGCATTTCTTATTATATTATCATATTGGTTATCTTCTATAAATTTTCGAATGATTCCGTCTTGTTTATTAAATAACACATGTACACCATATTTTCCATGATTAACACTTTTCCTATCATTAAATGTATTAAATCTTTTTATTTGTTCAAATCTTCCTATATCATGAAGTAATCCTATTAATTCTGCTAACTTTATATCTTCTTCATCAAGTTCCAATTTTGTTGCTAATTTTTTAGCAACTTGTGAAACTCTTTCTATATGTTCAATTTTTACTCTTATTTTATCATTTTCTGCATCATATGCTTTTACATATTCTGCAAATACTCTTTTTGCTCTTAGTATATCTATCATACTGTTCACCTCGTTATGCATTCTATCATTTTTCTTCTTTTATTTCAAGGTTGGTTATTATCTATATGAATTCGCCTTTTTCTCTTGAAACTCTTAGTTTTTTGTTATATAATACGGTTTATAAAAGATTTGAAAGGACGGATTAGAAGCATGAGTTATAACTTTAAAGAAATTGAAAAAAAATGGCAAGATAAATGGTATGCTGAAGGAACATTTAATGCAAAAGATGACTTTACTATGAAAAAATGGTTTGGATTAATTGAATTTCCATACCCATCAGGTCAAGGTCTTCATGTAGGACACCCTAGAAGTTATACTGCATTAGATATCATTGCAAGAAAGAGAAGAATGCAAGGATATAATGTATTATTCCCAATTGGATTTGATGCTTTCGGATTACCTGCTGAAAATTATGCTATTAAGAATCATATTCATCCAAAGATAACGACTGAAAAGAATGTTAACCATTTTAGAGAACAATTAAAATCAATTGGTTTTTCTTTTGATTGGTCAAGAGAAATTAATACTACTGACCCAGAATATTATAAATGGACTCAATGGATATTTATTCAATTATATAAACATGGATTGGCATATAAAGCAACAATGCCTATTAACTTCTGTACAGGTTGTAAAGTAGGGCTTGCTAATGAAGAAGTTGTCAATGGTGTTTGTGAAAGATGTGGAAGTCCAGTTGTTCAAAAGGAAAAAAGTCAATGGATGTTAAAAATCACAGAATATGCACAAAGATTAATTGATGATTTAGATGATGTAGATTATTTAGATAAAATTAAAGCACAACAAAGAAATTGGATTGGTCGTTCTGAAGGTGCTGAGGTTACCTTTAAAATTGCTGATTCTAATGAAACTTTAACAGTTTATACAACAAGACCAGATACTTTATTTGGTGCTACATACATGGTTGTTGCTCCAGAACACCATATCATTGATAAATTATCAGATAAAATCACCAACATGGATGAAATTGAAGAATATAAACATCAAGCTTCTTTAAAATCTGATTTTGAAAGATCAGAATTAAATAAAGAGAAAACTGGTTGTGAGATAAAAGGCATTAAAGCCATCAACCCATTAACTAATGAAGAAATTCCTATATGGATTTCTGATTATGTTTTAATTACTTATGGTACTGGTGCTATTATGGCTGTACCTGGACATGATACGCGTGATCATGAATTTGCGAAAAAATTCCATTTACCAATCGTTCAAGTTATTAAACCTGCCCATGAAACAATGGAATGTGATATTGATAAAGAAGCATTCACAGATGTGGAAACTGGTATATTAATCAATTCAGGATTTTTAAATGATTTACCAGTTGTAGAAGCAAAGAAAAAAGTAATTGCCTTTTTAGAAGATCATCACATTGGTAAAAAACAAGTAAATTATAAATTACGTGATTGGGTATTTTCTAGACAACGTTATTGGGGAGAACCAATCCCTATGATTTATTGTGAAAAATGTGGTTGGGTTCCTGTTCCAGAAGAAGAATTACCTTTAAAATTACCTGATGTTGAAGATTATGAACCAGGTGAAAACGGGGAATCTCCTCTTGCAAGACATGAAGAATGGGTAAATACGACTTGTCCTCATTGTGGTGGAAAAGCAAAAAGAGAAACAGATACAATGCCTCAATGGGCAGGATCTTCTTGGTATTATTTAAGATATATGGATCCTCATAATGATAAAGCTTTGGCTTCAAAAGAAGCTTTAAAATATTGGTCACCTGTTGATTGGTATAATGGTGGTATGGAACATACAACACTTCACTTACTATATTCAAGATTTTGGCACAAATTCTTATATGATATAGGTGTTGTTCCAACAAAAGAACCATATCAAAAACGTACTTCTCACGGAATGATTCTTGGAAGCAATGGAGAGAAAATGTCTAAATCTAAAGGTAATGTTGTCAATCCAGATGACATTGTTAATGAATTTGGTGCAGATGCTTTTAGAGTTTATGAAATGTTTATGGGACCTTTTGATCAAACAGCTCCATGGTCTATGGAAAGTATTAGAGGTTGTGCAAAATTCTTAGATAGAGTTTGGAATCTTCAAAACTTATTAGTAGATGGTGAAGAATATTCTCCAAAATTTGAAAAAGAAATGCATAGAGCTATTAAAAAAGTATCTTCTGATATCGAAGAAATGAAATTTAACACTGCTGTTTCAACTTTTATGACTTTAGTAAATGATTTCTATAAAGAAAAGAAAATTAACAAAGCAGAATTTAAAACATTTTTACAATTGTTAAATCCTTTTGCACCACATATGACAGAAGAACTTTGGCAAACTGTATTAGGTGGTACAGAGATGTTAGCTTATATGGAATGGCCTACATATGATGAAGAAAAAACAATTGCTGATGAAATTACATTACCTATACAATTTAACGGTAAATTAAAAGCAACTATTACCATTTCTTTAGATGAAGCTGAAGAAAGTGTTAAAGAAAAAGTGCATGAAGCTGTTAATGATAAATTAGAAAATAAAACGATTATAAAAGAAATCTATGTTAAGAATAAAATTTATAATATTGTTGTAAAATAATTGATTTCATAAAAGCCTGTTAGTTATATAAAAGCATACTAATAGGCTTTTATGCATTTTTAATTTCTTGATTTTGAATTTTTGAATTTAAAATATAAATTTGATGATCATGTTTTTCTAATATTTTTTCACATTTTGTAAGTCTTTTATTTTGTTCTTCGATTTTTTCTGTATTTGCTTTAAATGCATCAAACAAAATTGCTAATTTTTCACCATGTTCAACTTCGATTCTAGCAACAGATCCACTAATATTGCGTAATTCTTGTTTAATTTCTGGTATTTCCTTTAAAATTTCTTTAATTTGCACTATATCTTGTTGCATTGTAGGTATTAATTCTTCTTTTATTTTTGGTATTTCTTCCAGTTGCTTTTTCATTTTTGGTATTTCTTCTAACTGTTTTTTGATTTTTGGTATTTCTTCTAATTGTTTTTTGATTTTTGGTATTTCTTCTAATTGCTTTTTCATTTTTGGTATTTCTTCTAACTGTTTTTTAATTTTTGGTATTTCTTCTAATTGTTTTTTCATTTCTGGTATTTCTTCTAACTGTTTTTTCATTTCTGGTATATCTTTTACTTTGTCCTTGGTTTCTTGTAATTCTTCATATATCTTCACAAGTAATTCTCGATTTGTAATACTCATTCTTTCCCTCCTTTCTTTTTCAGATATTATATATTCTAAACTCTATCATGTCAACAAAAACTTTTCGACAAAATTCTACATTATATCTTTCATATTTTGACTTTTCTCAAATTTATTACATTTTTCGTTATCATTTGTCATAAAATTGTAATCAATATTTAATATTATTGAAACATCGAATAAATCTTCATATAGTATAATATGGTTAGATAATTATATACTAAGGAGAACGAGTATGAGTATCAAATCTGATTTAAAAAAGGATGGAATTGAAGTAACTCAAAAATTAGATACACTAAAAATCAATTCTATAGCTAAAAATATTGCATCTAAATTATGCCAAACCTTTCCTTCTTATGGTTTAAATGAAAATGATTTATTTATAAAATTGTCCAGACTAGATATGTATAAAGCCAAAATGCCTGAAGGAATGGCCGAAGCAAATTATTATTATAAAAATACATCTATTTATTTTAATGAGCATATTCCTGAAGAAGATATGGAAGAATTTGCTATTCATGAATGTATTCACTATCTTCAAGAAGTAAAAGATAAACGAAACTATTTATTAAAAATGGGATTATGTGATTATACAGAATTCAAAATCTATGGATTAGGATTAAATGAAGCAGCTGTTCAATTAATGTCATCAAAAGTCATTGGTATTCCAAAAGATTACGTAAAATATTTTGGGATTAGCTTTGAAACAACCAGTCCTTCTTATTATCCTTTAGAATGTTGTTTAGTAAATCAATTGGCTTTTATTACAGGTGAAGATGTTTTATTTAAAAGTACTTTAAATAGTGATGATAATTTTAAAATAAAATTTTCTGAATTAACATCACAAAAAGCTTTTATGGCTATCCAAAACGCTCTTGATGATATTTTATTTGCAGAAGAAGATATTATCAAACTAAATAATAAAATCGCTTTAATTGATGACAGAAATAAAAAGGTTGATGATATGGTTAAAAAGATTGATGATTTAAAAGAAAAAATCAAAGTCACCTTTTTAAGAACGCAAAATTTAATTATTTCTAGTTATTTTGATAAAGCCTTTTTAAATATAACGAATTTAGAAGAATTAGAGAATTATAGAAAGAAACTATATGATATAAAATCTTATTTAGGTTTTGCTGAAGGCTACACCTTTTTTAATGATTACTATGTTGAAAAAATGTCTCAATTAGAACATAAATATAATGTTTTAGAAAATGGTGGTATTGAAACAGCCATCCACGTTCAACCTAAGCGTGAAAGTAAAATTATGACCTTATTTAAAACAATAAAACGTATTCTTTTAGGTAAATCTTCTGAAACAGAAAATAATGATATTTAAATTGAAAACACTTTAGTGAATTTTTATTTCATTCATTAAAGTGTTTTTATTTATTTTTATACACAAATTTTATCATACATATTTTCTATATATTTTTCATGATATTTTTTGCTGCTTCTCTTCCTGATTTTGCAGCCCATGCAACAGTTCCTTTCATGCCTGCTAAATCTCCACCTGCATACACTTTAGGATGAGAAGTTTTATATTCTTCATCTACTTGTATGTTTCCCCATTTATTTAATTCTAATCCTAAATCTTTTACAAAAGCTTGTGGTTTTGACCCTAATGCCATCACAATATAATCAACATCTACTTGATAATTACTATCTTCAATATTAACAGGAGATAATCTACTGTCTCCTTCTTTTTGAACTAACTTTGTTTTTATTAATTCTACTTTTTCTACTTTTCCATTACCGATTATTTTTACAATATTATTTTGAAAAGCAAATTGAACTCCTTCATTTTTTGCATCTTGTATTTCCTTCTTTTCTGCTGGCATTTGTTCTTCTGCTCTTCTATAAACAACTGTTACTTCTTTTGCCCCTAATCGATTAATGGTTCTTGCACAATCCATTGCTACATTTCCGCCGCCTGTCACGATAACTTTTTTTCCTTTATAATCAGGATGCAAATGATACTCTAACAATTCATTTCCACCATAGACACCTTCTAACTCTTCTCCTTCTACTCCCATCTTAGAAGAACAATTTGCACCAATTCCTAAAAATATAGCATCATATTCATTCTCTATATCTTTTAAATTAAAGTCTTTTCCTAATTCTTGATTGTATTTTACTTCTATTCCTAAATCTAGGATATCTTTTACTGTATTTTTTACAATTTCTTTTGGTAATCTAAAATCTGGTATTCCAAACACTAATAGACCACCTAAATAATCGTATTTTTCATATATGGTTACTTGTATTCCCTCTTTTGCTAAAAAAGCTGCACAAGTTAGTCCTGCTGGTCCTCCGCCTAAAACTGCTACTTTTTTATTCTTTTTTTCATGTTTTTCATAACAATCTGCTAAATGATATCCTAATTCATGTGCTTTATCAAAAGTATAAGTTTCTAATTCACCTATTGAAACAGGTTCTCCCTTTATTCCTCTTACACAAGACCCTTGGCATTGTTTTTCATGTGGACAAATTCTGCCACATACACCTGGCAAAACAGTAGTTTCTGATAAAATTTTATATGCTTCTAAATATTCCTCTTTTTTCAATGCTTGTATAAAATCTGGTATCTGATTATTTAATGGGCAACCTTTTAAAGAACATGGTTTTACCTTACAGTTTAAACAATAATTTACTTTTTCTTCTATTTCTTTTATCACTTAAAAAACCTCTTTTCACTTTTATTAACTTTCACTTTTTTCCAATTCAATTGGATTTTTCGAACTGAGCAATCACTATTTTTTACAACATTTATCATTTCTTTTTTATCCTATAAAATATTTTACATTGTTTCTCTTATAAAAGTCAATAAAACCGACTGATTATACATAAGAATTATACATGGCATATCTTACAGTTTAGACTAAATACTGGAGGACCACTATATAATATAAATAAATGAAACAAATTTGCGTATCTAAATTTGAATTTAGAAATTCTAAAATAAAAAAGTGAGGAATGCTCATTTTGCTGATGATTTATAGCAACAATGAGAGAGGCTCACTTTTTTATTAAAGAATTTCTATGAAAATTTAGCTTATACAAATTTGTGAATGATTTTATATTATATAGTGGTCCTCCAGTATTTAGTCTAAACCATAACGAACATATGATTAGCTTCAGTATTTCATTTCTTCAACCACTTTTTGTAAATCCTTTATAAAATCAATTTTTTTCGTTTCATCTCTTAATAATGCTGCTGGATGCCAAGTTGGCATATATTTTATCCCTTTCTTTTCTAACCATTTTCCTTTAGAAGCTGTAATACCATATTCTTTTCCTAGGATATTTTTTAAAGCAACACTTCCTAATAAAACAATGATTTCTGGCTGTACAAGAATGACTTGATTTCTTAAATAATCCAAACAAGCTACTGCTTCATCTTCTTCTGGATTTCTATTACCTGGTGGTCTACATTTTACAACATTAGCAATATACACTTCATTTCTCTCAATTCCCACAGTCTCAAATGCTAAGTTCATCAATTTTCCTGCTCTTCCCACAAAAGGTTCACCTAATCTATCCTCGTCTGCTCCAGGTCCTTCTCCAATAAACATTAACTTTGCCTGTTTATTTCCAATTCCAAATACAATGTTTTGCCTTGTCTTACATAATTTACATTTATTACAACCCTTGATAGATTCTTCTAATTCTTCCCAAGTTTTAAACATTTTTATTACATCCTTTTCCTATTTTAATTCTATAATTGCTGTTTCTGTATTATAATCTTTCTTTTCAATTCGATAGGAATGTATTATGTCAGAATGACAAACACTACAAATCCCTGAATCTATGATATTTTCTGGATTTAATCCTTCTTTTTGAAGAAGAATTTTATTAATCAAAACTGTATCTATATTCCATTTTGTATTTTCTATTGTTTCTTCTATAAAATCTGTTAATTGAATGGCTTTTTCTTGATTTTCTTTTTCTATATCGACAAATTTAACATTTTGCAAATCATCAAACTCTTTTTCAAACATGTCTTTTACATCTCTATCTACTTCAAAATGACATTTTCGAATACTTGGACAAATGCAACATATGATATCTTGTGGATGACTGCCAAATTCTTTTATCATTTTTTGAACCGTTTTAATGGAAATTCTTTGTAAGGTTCCTTTCCAACCAGAATGTGTATTCGCAATTACATGCTTTACTGGATCAAAAAATAATAATAAGATGCAGTCTGCATTTGTTGTTGCCAATATTAAATTTTTTTTATTGGTTATTAATCCATCTTCTATTCCTTCTTCTGTTAAACTAAAATATGGTTCGTCTATATTTATTTTTGTTTGAACAACTTTGACAATGTCTGTATGATTTTGATTCGCTTGCACAATATGTGCATCATCACTTCCTATACTGCTACATAATTTTTGATATGATTTTCTTGCCAAATCTATTCTTTCTGGTGATGCTAGTTGTTGATTAACTGTTGTTGTCTTAAAGCCTACATCTAATCCCAATGCATATGCGTGCTTTATGATTTCTTGATATTCTAATAATTTTCTAAATTGCAAATATTCTATTTTTCCATCCTTTACATGTATGACATTTTTATTAGATAAATCTTTCATATATTCACCTCGTAAAATCCCCTTTTCATTCATTTACTCTTTTACTTGATTTAACTCATCATATTTCCTTTCTTCATTAGAATACTCTTCTGGATTCAAACCTACTCTTGTTTTCATATATTTTCCTAATAAAATATATATGATTGTAAATAGAACACCTATAATCATCATACAATATGTTGTTGTCATTTTATCTAGTAAAAATGATGCCAATAATCCTGCTAACATTCTAAATACACTTCTAAATAAATTATATGCCGCAAATATTTTTGTATCTATTTTCTCATTAGAAAAATTTCTTAAATATTTATCAATAATGGTATGAAACATTCCCATACCAAAATTGTATATGAAGAATGATAGTATAACGATTAATAATAAAAATATATATTGCTCTGCTTTTATTCCAAATAGTCCTGCTATTATTGTACTGATTGAAAGTATCATGCAAATTGTAAATAGAGATTGGTTTCTAAATTTATTATGAAATCGTGCTTGTTTTTTAGAAGCATAAGAACTTGCTAAACCACCTATTGCTGCAATAATTCCTATAACAAAAGAAGATAATCCTATGTCTTCTTGTAAACTTACATGATATGTTTGTAATATAGACAATAAAGCATATATTAGTGATGCACATAATATTAGAGCTTTTAATCTTTCTGATTTTAATACAAAGGTAAACCCTTCTTTTACGTTTCGCATTTCTACTTTATACATTAGTATGGCATTCCCTTTTTTCTTCTTTTTTATTGGTTCTATAAATCCAATAGATAATATAGTAACAATTACTAATACTATCAAAGACAATGCAACTGGTAAATATCCGTTAATCGTAAATAGAGCACCTGCAATTACTTTTGAAATGGCATTAAATAAATAATATCCTGATGCTCCCTTTGCACTAATTCTAGAATATATTTGGCTTTTATATCTTGAAGGTGGAATCGATTCATTTAATAAACTTGGTTCTGCAACATTTTTTATCGAGAACGACATGGCACTGAAGAATTCTGCAATAATTAAATCAAATAGACTTCTTTATTTTCCATATCATTCCTCCTTTTTTTCATTTGTTTGCTAATTCATCAAATTGAAGTTCTTCTTTAGAATATTCTTGTGGTTTTAATCCTACCCTTGTCTTCATATATTGATTCATCAGTATTGTCAATATAATCGTAGAAACACCTATGATAAGCATGCAATAAGAAATGTTTATTTTCTCTAATAAAAATGACCCAATGATACCAATAACAGCACTTAATACACTTTTTAAAAAATTTCTTGCTGTAAATATTTTTGTATCTATCTTTTCATTTGAAAAGTTTCTTAAATATCTTTCTGTTAATGGATAATACATTGCTTGATATGAATATCGAATCATATATGTGATAATTATGCATAACATAAACACACTATATTGTTTTGCAATAATACCACATATTCCTGCTCCTAAAACCGTTCCACCTATGACTCCCAATAAAGCACTTAAAGATTTATTTTTATATCTTTCATGAAAAGATTCCTGCCTCTTAGCTGCTATTCCTGACATAATTCCTAATATGGCAAAAATCATACATAAGTATTTTGCTGGCATATTAAAATCTTCTAATAAACTAACTTCATATGTTGCCATAAGGCTTATGACTCCACCTGATATTGCTGAAAATAAAATTAATGCTTTCAATCTTTCTGATTTTAGAATAAACTTAAAAGAATCTTTTAAGTCCTTTAGTTGATTAAATTCTTGAATTTTGTGTTTTTTATTTTCATTCTGTGGATCAATAAATCCTGTAGATATAATGGTTACCAATAAGGTTATGATAAAGGATAATGTAATGGGTATATATGGATTAATGTCATAGAAAAATCCTGCCAATATAGTTGTTATCGCATTAATCATATAATAACTTGATGTCCCCTTTTGACTAATTTTGGCAAAAATTTTACTTTTATATCTTGAGGGTGGAATAGATTCATTTAATAATGCTGGATCTACTGATTCTTTAATCCCAAAAGCTAGTGATGACAATAATTCTGCCGTTATCAGGTTAAATAAATTGGTACTAAACATGACCACTAACATATAAATGCAATTTAAAAAATTCGCAAAAATCATGCTTCTTTTTCTTCCCAAATACTCTATAACAAATGTTGCTGGAACTTGCATAATAATTCCAAATAAAGCATAAAAAGAGTCTATCAATACAACATCTGCTGGATGAATGTGTTTACATTGTGTTAAAAATAAGAAATTGGTTGTATAAAAAAATATATAATCCCAGCTAAGTGTTTTATATATGGGAAATAATTTCATATTTCGTTTTCTCATCTGTACTTTTTCTTTTTCTACCATAAAACTTCTTTTTCCTCTTCTGTTTTTTGAATTTCATTTTTCATTTTTCTTATTATATCATCTTTTGACAATTTGTGAATATATTGATATGTATTTTCTTTCCTTCTTGGATCAAATGTACATATGGATTTATATTCACAATATTCACATGGTGTTTTTCCCTCTTTATAATATGGTTTTAAATCAATCTTTCCATCAAAAATCTCTTTTCCAATTTCTTTTATGGTTTGGTAAATATATTTTTGCAATATACAAAACTCTTCTTGTTTAACACCATTTGTCCATTTTTCAATCACTTCACCTGATTTACTAATGGCTGCGGGAACCATTTTAGAAGTTCCTGTTGTTAGAGAATTATCATTCATTTTGATAACTTTTACGTCAGCTACAATTAATCCTTTCATCTTGAAGTTTTTTCTAATCAATTCTTCTATTTCTTCATCTGATATTTTTTTATCTGCTTTTATCATTTGCTCTAATAGTGAAAAGTAAAATATCCCTGCTGGAATCAAATCTTCTTCCTTACATACAGCATCTGCATAAGTTAATAATTGAATCTGCAAACCTGCATACACTTCATTTAAATCAATATTTTTGCTTGAAGATTTGTAATCAATAATTCTTAAATAATTTCCATCCTCTTCTTTAGCAATATCAATTCTATCAATTTTACCAGTAATTTCAATTCTTTTTCCATCTTCTAATTCTAATACAATTGGTTTGTATTCTCCTTTTTTATCGAATTCCACTTCTGTTCCTTTAATGGTGAAATCACTATAAATTAATGTTTGAATAATATATTTTAATGCTTTACTGACAATCTTTTTTAATCTTCTTACTAAGATTTTATATTTTACAGTTGCCTTAAAGATGTAATTTTTTGATAATTCTAAATCTTCATCAATAATTTTAGATACAATTTTTTGAATATCTACCTCTTCTAATTCGGCTAAATTTAAGTTGTTTTCATGTACATATTTAAAAAACTCATCAATAGTCTCATGCATAAAAGAACCTGTATTAAAACTTTGAATTTTTAGTTCTTCTTTTGGTTTCACTTTTAAGCCATATTGTAAATAATAAGAGAATGGACATCTTCTATATTGTTCTAATCTAGATACACTTGTATGTAAAGTGTTTCCATATAATTTATCCATATTGGCTTTTTTTAATTTTTTAGGTACATTTGTATAGGTTAGCCCTTCCATATCTTGTTCTAATCTGGTATTCCAATTTGGATTTTGTTTATACCAATCATATACTGCATACCATAGTTTTTCTATATCTTCTTTATTTTTTAATTGATATAGTTTTTCTAGTAATTCTTCATAGGTAATATTTTGACCTACAATTTCATACTTTTTACCTACTACGTCACTTTGCTCCTCTAGTTTTGGAAACATTTTCTTAATTTTATGAATTAAGATAGATGGTCTTAAAGCTTTTCCTTCTCCATCAGATGAAGCATAAGACAAATACATTTCTTGTTCAGCAGTTGTTAACACTTTATATATATTAAAGTTTTCTTCATATAAATTTTCTAATGTGCCATTTGCCAATTCCATACCATCATTTTTTAATGTTTCTCTATCTGCATCATTTAAAAATCCTTCATCTTTATTCACACTTGGAAAAACACCATCATTTAATCCAATGACAAATACAACATCTACTTTATGGCTTCTTGTTCTATCTACATCTCCTAAAGTTACTTGATCTTGTGTAGCTGGAATTTTTCCCAATTCACTATTTTTTAATCCAATTTTTAAAATCTTGCTATATGTGTCCATACTCATCTTATCTTCTTGAAATACCAAAACAATTTCATCTAATACTTCTAAAATGATGTTATAACTTTCAACATATTCATTGGCTAAATCAATGAAGCCATTTTCTTCTAGCCATTTTACTTTTTGAGAAATTTTTTCTTCTATCTGTTGTTCTTGCAAAAATGTATAGAGTTGTTTTGTGATATTTGTTGCTGTCTTTTCCTTATCTATATGCTTCTTCAAAGCAATTAATGGTTCTATGATTTGTTTTCTAATTTCATTTAATCTTTCAATTTCTTGTTTTTTAGACTCATCATCTAATTCATATTTGAAATCTTCTTTCCATTTATTTCGTTTAATTCCCCATTTTGTACAATAATTTTCTAGTCTGAAAATTTCGTCATCTTCTATATCTAAGAAACCTAGTTTCAGATAATTAAACATGGCTTCACTAGTATAATTGTTTGTCAAGATTTCCAATATTGAAAGTACAAATTGCACAATGATATTTTGATTTAAATCTCTTTTTTCATCAATAAATACAGGTATATCATATTTGGCAAAAATACTTCTCACTAACGAAGAATACATATCTATATTTTTTGTAATAATGGCTATATCTTTGTATCTTAAGCTTTTTTCTCTTACCAACTGACAAATGGTTTTCGCTACATTTTCAATTTCTGAATATCGATTTTTTGCTAAAAATAAATGTATGTTTTCCACATTTTTTACATATTTTGTGGATTTTGCACTCAATAAATTCTGACTCAAGACTTGTAATTCTTCATTCTTTAATCGATATTGATTTTCTAAATTAACAGGTTCTTCTAATTTAAAATGATTTTCATCAATCATTCTAATTAGCTTTTTTAATGTTTGTTTATTTGAATAAAACACATCTATATCTGGATTGGTTTCCATTTCTAAATTATCAATACATATCGTAATATTCACTTGTTTTGCATATTTGATAAATTGTTTTATCACCTCATATTCTTGTGCTGTATATCCTGAAAATTCATCTATATAGATTATACTATTTTTTATCCAACTTAAATTTTCTATATTTTTTGCTAAAAAATCTAACAAATCTGTTTCTTCAATATAATTTTCTGAAATTTGTTCCTCATAGTTTTGATAAATGAATCGAATATCTTCTAACTTTGTTTTTAAATATTTATCTTCTAGATTTTCAATCTCTTTATCTAATATCTCTAATGTAATTCCATGTTTCTTTAATTCTGTAATACTTTGAATACCAATTTCTATGTTTTCATCACTTTTCCCCAAAAATTTGAAATCATTTTGATGTTTCGATAAAATCGAATAAATGAGCATAGCTTTTCCACATTTCGATAAATTAGTTTTATTTCTTCCTCCAATTTCATTTAAAGCTCTATTAGCCATTCTACTAAATGTAATAACCTCTGCATTCATGACTGCCTTCTCATTTAAAAATCCCATTAGATTTTTCTCTGCTGTAAATGAAAATTGTTCAGGGGTGATATAATATATATTTTCTTCTTTTTCTATTAACTTTGCAATCTCTGAAAAACATAAACTACTTTTTCCTGTTCCTGTTTTTCCATAAATAATTCTTAAACCCATGATTCTCTCCTTTATGCTCAATTTTGGATAATTTGGGACAATTCGGGACGTTTCTTTTTGGACCTTTACATACTTGAAAAGCACTTCTTTCAAGCTAAACTATCTTTTACAAATTGTATTATACAATATAAAAAATAGCAAGATTTTTCTTGCTATTTTTTTATAAAAGGTCCAAAAAGAAACGTCCCGAATTGTCCCAATCTTTTCTCTACTTCTTCTGCTGATGCCATTTGTAAAATTTCTTCACTAAGTTTTACACATGTTTCTTTATCTAAGTTATTGATGGTTTTTCTAGCTCTTAATATATTGTTTGAATTCATTGAAAATTCGTCTAGTCCCAGTCCCACTAGAAGTGGTATAAAAGTTGGATCTCCGGCTGCTTCTCCACACATTCCACAAATGATGTTTGCTGAATGTGCACCATCAATTGCTTTTTTGATTAGTTTGATAACTGCTGGATGGTATTTTGTATATAATTTAGAAATCTTTTCATTTCCTCTTTCTACTGCTACTGTATATTGAATTAAATCATTTGTTCCTATACTAAAGAAATCACATTCTTTGGCTAATTTGTCTGCTATTAAAGCTGCTGATGGAATTTCAATCATAATTCCTACTTGAATATTTTTGTCATATAAAATATTTTCATTATCTAATTCTTGTTTACATTCCTCTAAGACCTCTTTAGCAGCTCGTAATTCTTCTATTGAAGATATCATTGGAAACATGATGGCTAATTTTCCAAATGCACTTGCTCTTAAAATGGCTCTTAGCTGTGTTTTAAATATTGTTGGATTATCTAAACACAATCTAATGGCTCTATATCCTAAAAATGGATTTGCTTCTTTTTCTAACGTTAGATATTTTAGCTCTTTGTCTCCTCCAATATCTAATGTTCTTATGATAGCTTCTTTATCTTTCATAATTTCTGCTACTTTTTTATATGCTTCAAATTGACTTTCTTCTGATGGCATTGTATCACTATCCATATATAAAAATTCACTTCTTAATAACCCAACACCTTCTGCAGTATTATTAACTGCTATTTCAGCATCTGCTGGAATCCCAATATTGGCATATAATTTTACTTTTGTTCCATCCTTTGTAACACTTTCTTGATTTCTATATTTATCTAACTCTGATTTTTCTTCTTCTAATTGTTTTTCTAAATCCAACAATTTTTGTTTTTCTTCTTCCGTTGGATTTACATAGATTTCTCCAGATGTACCATTAATGGCAACACTATCACCATCTTTAAATATTTTTGTTGCTTCTTCTACTTTGGTAATGGCTGGAATTGTATGTGTTCTTGCCATAATAGATGTATGTGAATTTTCTCCTCCAAGCTCTGTGATAATTCCAGATACATGTTTAAAATCTAGTTTTGCAGTTTCAGAAGTGGTTAATTCTGTTGCTACAATAATTGTATTTGGATTTAATTTGCTTAAGTCGATATTTTCTTCCTTGAATAGTTTTCCTAATACTCTATTTTTTATATCTAAAATATCTCTGGCTCTTGATGCCATATATTCATCATCCATGTTCTCAAAAATTTGTATAACACTATTAAATCCAACTTCTACGGCATATTCTGCATTATAATGCGAATTCTTAATAGCATTTTCTGTTTCTGGAATTAATGAAGGATCTTGCATAATCATGACATATGCTTGCATGATATCTGCTTCTGTACCACTCATGTTTTTCATTTGTGTTTCTGTTTCATCAATCACTTGGTTTAATGCTTCATGAAGTCTTTCTAATTCTTGTTCAACTTGTTCATTTTCTATTGTTTTCTTTTCTATCTTTCTTTCTACTTTTTTTAAAACCACTATATTTCCGAATCCTACACCAGTTGAAACACCTTTTCCTTTTAGCATCTGTATCATTCCTTATATATGTATTTAGGTTTTATGGATAAACCTATAAACCTTTCACTAAAATCTTTTTATTCTTCACAAAAATTATTTTCAAAACCTTTTACAATTTCTGATAAAGCTTTTTCTTCATCTTCTCCTTCACATTCTATTTCAATTTCTGTATTATATTTGATTCCTGCTGCCATGATACCTAATATTGATTTTGCATCAACCGTTTTACCATTGACATTTAATTTAATTATACTTTTAAATGAACCTGCAAGTTTTGCCAATTCGCTTGCTGGTCTTGCATGTAATCCTGTTTCATTTTTTAATATGATTGTATCTTTTACCATAGTTACTCACGTTCCTTTCATACTATATTGATTAGAAAACAATTAATTTTCAAACTTTATTGCTTTTTTATTACTTATTGTTCAGTTCAATGCACAAAGGAGGATGTTTTAATAAATTATTTAATTACGAATGTGATTGGAGATATTTTAGAATTTGTTATATAATTTATTAAAACATCCTCCTTTGTACATTGAGCTGAACAGAACATTTATTTTTGATACTCAGGCAAATTCTTTTTCAATTTTGCCATAATTGCTGTTGAAATAATAGCACCTACTACAATTGCTAATAAATATTTTACAGGATGTCCAATGGTTGCTATGACAAATATTCCTCCATGTGGTGCCATTAATGTACAACTAAACAACATGGAAAGTGCTCCTGTCACTGCTGATCCAATAACAAATGCTGGTATAGTTCTTAGTGGATCTGCTGATGCAAAAGGAATTGCTCCCTCTGATATAAATGATAATCCCATAATATAATTTACATATGCTGCTTGTTTATCTTTTTTAGGAATTTTTCTTGGGAATGCTGTTGCTAAAAATGCAATTGCAAGTGGTGGAACCATTCCTCCAGCCATAACAGCTGCCATGATTTCATATTGTCCTGATGCCAACATTCCTGTTCCGAATGTATATGCTGCTTTATTAATAGGTCCTCCTAAATCCACAGCCATCATTCCACCTAAGATAGCACCTAATATAATTTTATTGGCATTACTCATTGAAGCTAAATAATCATTAATTGCTGTATTGATTGCTGCTACATAAGGATTTATTAATAACATAAATGTTCCCATGATTAATATTCCAAATACAGGATATAAAAGAATTGTCTTTATACCTTCTATACTATCTGGTAAATAACTGCATAATTTTTTCAATCCTAAAACAATATATCCTCCTGCAAATCCTGCAATTAATGCTCCCAAAAATCCTGAACTGACTAATGTAATATCACCATTTGTTAATGATTCAAATGTTGTTCCTTGTACTGCTAGAATTCCCCCAACAAATCCAACTGCTAGACCTGGTCTATCTGCAATACTCATAGCTATATAACCTGCAAGTATATATAGCATAACATTAAATGCTGCATTTCCTATTGTTTTAAAGAAAGCTGCAATTGGTGTATTCATACCAAAATTTGAAGGATCTATTGAATAATCATCTAATAAAAATGCAATTGCTATTAAGATTCCTCCACCAACTACAAATGGTAACATATGGGTAACACCATTCATTAAATGTTTATAAATTTTTGTCCCGATTTTTTCTTTTTCTTCATCATTTTCCTGCGTAGTGTTTTTATTATTTGAATGATAGGTTTTTGCATTGGTTGACAATACATGTTCAATCAATTCTTTTGGTTTATTAATTCCATCTGCTACTTTTGCTTTTATTAACTTTTTACCATCAAATCTTGATAAATCGATTTTTGTATCTGATGCAATGATAATTCCCTTAGCATTTTTGATTTCTTCTTTTGTAAACTTATTTTTCACACCTGATGATCCATGAGTCTCTACTTTTACTTTATGCCCTAATTGCTCTCCCATTTGTTCTAACGCTTCTGCTGCCATATATGTATGTGCAATACCTGTTGGGCAACTAGTAATTGCTAAAATTTCATATTGCTCATTTGTATTTTTTTCTTCTCCCAATTTTTCACTTTCAGCTTTATCTATACATTTTAAAAATTCTTTTGTTGATTTTGCTTTATATAATGCTTCTCTAAATTCTGTATCCATTAAAAGTGTAGATAATCTACTTAAAACATCCAAATGTACATTATCTTTTGTATTTGGTGCTGCTATTAAAAATAACAACTTTGCTGGACTTCCATCTAATGAATTGAAATCTACCCCTTCTGGAATTACCATTGCAGCTAAACCTGGTTTTGTTACTGCATCTGTTTTACCATGTGGAATGGCAATTCCCTCTCCAATTCCTGTTGATCCATCTTCTTCTCTTTTTAAAACTACCTTTTTGTATGCTTCCTTATCCTTAATGTTTCCATTTTCCATCATTAAATCTACTAATTCATCAATTGCTTCTGATTTGTTCTTTGCTTTTCCTTGTAGAGTGATGGCTTTTTCGCTAAGTAAATCTGTAATTCTCATATTTTACCCCTTTCTTTTGTATTATTTTTTTGTAAAGTACTGCAAACCAGTCTTCACATCTGTGTGTAGAATTCTTAATTTTGTTAACACACATCTTTTTTATAATTGTTTTAAAAGTAAATCAACATCCTTTTTTGTTGCAAGTCGTATAGAAAATGCACTTGCACTTCCTGCTGCCACTCCTGTTTTCAATGCATATTCATAATCTTTCGTTTGATAATATCCTGCTAAAAATCCTGCCACCATAGAGTCTCCTGATCCAACTGTATTGACGACTTGTCCTCTAGGCGCTTTTGAATAATATGTGCCATCCTCTTTCGTTAACAACAGTGCTCCATCATTTCCTAGTGATACTAACACATTTTGTGCTCCCATTTTTTGCAGAGTTTTCGCTGCATTAATAATATCTTCTTTTGTTAAAATTTTACGATTTAGTGTTTCTTCTAATTCTTCTTTATTTGGTTTTATTAAAAAAGGATGATATTTTAATACATTCATAAGTAATTCCTGTGTAGAATCTACTATAAATGTGATACCTTTTTCATTAAGTTCTTTACATATTTTTTCGTAGATATCATTATCTATATTTTTAGGTATACTTCCTGACAAAATCACAATATCATTTGTTGACATCTTTTGTATTTTTTCAAATAATACTTCCATATCTTCCTTTGTCATTTGTGGTCCCATTCCATTTAAAGCAGTTTCTTCCACATTATTTTCATTTATAGAACTTATTTTCACATTGATTCTTGTTAACCCTTTTTCTACCTTAACAAAATCTGTCTTTATACCTTGTGACTCCATTTTACGTATTAACTCTTCTCCAGTAAAACCAGCCACAAAACCAAGTGCTGTATTTTCGATTTCTAAGTTTTTTAGTACAATAGAAACATTAAGTCCTTTTCCTCCTGGTAATATTGTTTCCGTTTTTGTTCTATTTATTTCACCAATTTTAAAATTTTCAACTTGCGTGATATAATCTAATGCAGGATTAAATGTTATTGTATAAATCATTTTTCCCTCCTCGTTTCAGATTCTATCATACCTACTTTTATTTTACAATATTTTTATATCCTAATTTTACGCCTCTCTTCGCCAATAAAACAAATATTGTTGTGCTAAACCTGCTAAATCCCCAAAATTCTCTCTTGCAATCTTTTCAATTTGTTTTTTACTTACTTTTGTTTCATCCTCATTTTGTATATATAGATCGTTCATAACCCTTCTTACCCACACATCTATTGGAAATACCTCTAAACGTTTCAAGTCAGAAAATAACAATATACAATCTGCAACTTTTGGTCCTACTCCTGAAAGTGTCAATAATTTTTCTCTTACTTCCATTGTATTTGGATTTTCTTTCAATTCCTTTAAATTTACTTTTCCATCTAAGATCATTTTTGTAGTCTCATAAATCCTAATATCTCTAAATCCTAATCCTAAATCTCTATATTCTTTTACTGTAACATTTTTTAGCTCTTCTGGTGTTGGAAATGTATAATATGTGTTTCCTTTCCATTTTATCTTTTGTCCATATGCCTTTGATAATCTTTCAATGATTCCTTTTATTCTTGGTATATTGTTGTTAGCCGATATGATAAATGATATAATCGTTTCCCACAAATCTTGATTTAAGATTCTAATACCTTTACCATATGCAATACTTGTTTTCATATACTCGTCTTTTTTAGATAATTCTTCTTTTATTGTTTCATAATTTCTATCCAAATCAAAATATGTATATATTTCCTCTTCTAAATTTTGATTTTTGCATATACCAGTAAATACATAATCTTGTCCTTCTTTTTTAACATTTACCACATTTTCTTTCCATATTCCTGTATAGCTTCCATCTTCTTGTTCATTCCAACGGAAGCATTGTCCACATTCAAAGATGTCTTTTAAATGAAATGTCTTTGGTTTTTTCAATACATATTGTTGCTCTTTCATTTTCTCACTCCTAATTCTGTTAAATTATATCATATTAAAAAAAATTACTCTATACTTTTGTATAAAGTAATTTTATGATTTTATCTATTCTATAAATTCTATTTGAATAATTAAATGCTTATTAACATATGTAGCAAATATTTTTCCTCCATTTAGTTCCACCAGTTGTTTACTAATAGATAATCCTAATCCTGTAGATTTTTTGGCATTTTCAACTGTAAAATATCTATCAAAAATTTTTTGTACGGTTGTTGCATCTAATGAAATAGCTTTATTGGAAAATGTGATGATTCCCTTTTCATTTAATGTTACTTTAAAATCTCCACTACTATATTTACAAACATTTGATAAAATATTTTCAAACACGCGAATAATACTATGCTTATCTAAATTTTTATATATTTTTTGTGTACATATTTCAATCTTGGGTTCTATCTGTTTTTCTTTAAAAAAGTTGTACATATTTGCCAAAGTTTCCTCTAAAATTTCATTTATACAACATTTCTCTCTTTGTATTTCTACACCTATATCCATTGTTTTGGAAAAGTCAAATAATTGGTCTGTAAGCAAAGTTAATTCTTCTGTCTTTTTCTCTATGATTTTCATGTATTCTTTTTGCTTTTCTTTATTTTCTTTCATTAAATCAATATATCCACTAATTGCTGTAAGTGGTGTTCTCATGTCATGAGAAATATTCGTAATGATTCTCTTTAATTCTTGATTACCATTTTGATATTGTAATTTTTCTTTTCGTAATTCTTGTAATTCTTTATTTAAATCATTTGCTAAGCTTTTTATTTCTTTATCTGATGAAGATATGGTTAACAATTGGTTGGTATCTGCTTTTATCATTTTATGTATTGAAACACGAATTTCTTTTATGGATTTTTTTATGAAATATAGTTTTATTGCTAGAAAAGGCAATACCATGCATAATATGATACTAATGATATACATCCACATGTTCACCAAACCTTTCATCTTTTTTTGTTTATTCGCCTTATTAGATTTTTTATTTCAACTCTTTATTCCCTTATTTCAAATCTTTTCGTTTGAAACAATAAATTCCTATTCCTGTTATACATACTGTCATTCCTAATGAATATAGGAAAGCTGTTTTCAATTCCGTATCTGACATATAATCTACCATTCGAAATGGTTGTTTATTTACTTGACTTGCAATTTGAGATGCCTGTCCAGTAGGAATACAATATAAAATTGTTTTGGCTACATTTTTCTTAAAATCTCCTGGATAATCAGGATTAGGTTCTTGATAAACTTCTATTTCTCCATTTTCATTCTGAGAATAACTTTCATAATATTTGGTCGCATTTGCTGTTGAAGATAGTGCCATACTTACTACCAGCATTACAAGTACCAAAATAATGCAAGCAACTGTTGAAACTGTAATATCTGAGCATAATAAGGTAATGCAAGTAAAAATAGAAGCATATGCTATAATAATAAAGACAATATCTAACATAATAAATAAAAACTTTTCAGTTGTCATTTGCAAAGTTCCAAGAGTGGGAATTCCTACAATCGTTATAACAAGCATATAAATCAATTCTATACATATTCCTACAACAATACTGGTTATCATATTTGCAAAATATATATGTTTTCTACTATGTCCTATCACAATTTTATTCCTAAGAGCTCCATCTGAATATTCTGTACCTACAAATAGACTCGTAAATATAGCAATGAAAATTCCAATAAAATGGATATACATTACCAATATGTTATCAATTCCCTCTTTTGTCTCTCCCTGCTGATTTAAAATGGTATTGAATAATATAAAACTAGCTATCAATATGGTAATGATGACAATTCCCCAAAATATTTTGTTTTTTACTAATCTAAAGAAATTTGCTTTTAACAATTTATACATGATTGTCACCTCCCATCAAGTTGATATAATAACTTTCAAGGGATTCTTCTTTTTCTTCAAATTTATTGATGATACAATTCCTTTCAGAAAGAGCAATTGCTAATTCCGTAATATTCATCTTACGATATAAATAAATTTTTTCGTTTGAAATGACTTCATAAGGAAATTGTTTTTCTTCAAAATATTTTACACATTCTTTTATATTACTAACTTCAAGTTCTAGTCTTTTCTTAGACTTTTTTCCTAATTCTTCTTTAGGAATTTCTTGCATCATATGTCCATTTTCAATAAATCCATAATTAGTTGCAATTTTAGATAATTCATCCAAATAATGGCTAGAAATTAGAAAAGTAATGCCTCTTTCCTTATTTAATTTTAAAATTAATTCTCTAATTTCAATAATTCCTTCTGGATCTAAACCATTAATTGGTTCATCCAGTATTAAAAAATCTGGATTTCCTACTAATGCAATAGCAATGCCTAGCCTTTGTTTCATTCCTAAAGAAAAATGTTTTGCCTTTTTCTTTCCTGTATCCATTAATCCTACTAATTTTAAAATTTCTTGTAAATTATCAAAACTAGGTAGCCCCATTATTCTGTATTGTTCTTTTAAATTATCTTCTGCTGTTGCATCTAATCGAATAGAGGGTGTTTCTATAATCGCTCCCATTCGTTTCCTGACATCTAATATTTGTTTATCTGCATTAGGAATACCATAAATTGTATACGTTCCACTTGTAGGATTTTGCAATCCACAAATTAGTCGAATCAGAGTTGTTTTTCCCGCTCCATTCTTTCCAATTAAGCCATAAATAGCACCTTTTTCTATATGCATATTTAAGTTATGAATTGCTTTAAAATGATGATATGTTTTTTCAAGCTTGTTTGTTTCTAAAATATATTCCATAACCTCCTCCTTTCCTTATTTACTTTACAACAAAATAGTTAAGAATTCAGTTAAGAAAATCGTTAAGATTTCGTTAATTTTATTCATGCATTTTAAAACCAATTCCCCATACAGATTCAATATATTCTTCTTCTGTTACTTGTCTTATTTTCTTTCTTATATTACTAATATGTACTTTTAACGAATTTTCATCACAGTCTAATGTATCTTGACTGATACATTCTAATAACTTTGATTTGGTTACTACTTGTTTCGGATGTAACAATAATTGTTTCATGATTGCATATTCTGTTTTTGTTAGATATATTGGATTTTTTCCTATACATACTGTATGATCTTCTTGATTGAATGTCATTTGTTTATATACTAATTTTGCATTTTTATGATTTTCTTCTCTATCTTTATTCATTCTAAATTGTACCTGTATTCTAGCCAACAATTCTTCTGTTGAAAATGGTTTTGTCAAATAGTCATTTGCCCCACTTAATAAAGCATTTACTTTGTCTTCTGGAGAAATTTTGGCACTAATCACAATAATAGGAATATCTTTTATCCTTTTTATAATGTCTTCTCCATTTAATCCTGGCAGCATTAAATCTAATAAAATTAGATCCACTTTTTCTTTTTCTAAAACCATTAAAGCTTCTGTCCCAGAATAACTATTTAAAACTCTGTACTTTTCTTTTTCTAATACTTCTTTTAGTAAATTATGAATATCTGTATTATCTTCTACGATTAATATGGTTTTCATACTTGTTTCCTTTCTTTATTAAAATGCAAGATGATACTATTTGAGAAAGTTTTTATTTTTTTAATAATTTTAGAATCCATCGCTTGAAATTTTTGAATTTCTACTGATGCCATTGGCATTAATACAACAATATATGGAATAATATATCTTGATTTTGCTTCCCATAATATATGAAAGGCAAATCCTCCTATAAAAATTGTTGCTAGAAATATTAATTCATATGAAAGATTTTTTCTATTTTGTACCAATATGATGATGCTACAAGTACAAATAAGTATTAATACCGCTTTTTGATAAAATGTTAATGGATTTATAAACTTATCTATCATTGCATTGTCTGGTAATGTATTATTTCTAACAGCTGCATATGTATTTTCTGTCCACATAGAAGAGATTTTATTTGTATAAAATTTAAGTGTATATCCCCCATTTTCTGAAAAATATGTTAATCTATCTTTTATTTTTTGTGTATATTCTATTTTCATCTTTTCTGGTTCTTTTATTGCTGGTCCTGCTATATTTTCATTATACCAACCGTTTCCTCTGGAACCTTCTTCCATTGCCATAAGTAAATAACTATTATTTGGATAAATTTTATTTCTATCTAAATCATATTTATGAAAATAGTAATTTTTCACCAGTGATGCTGGAAACATAGATATTACAATATATATGAATATGATGGATATTTGTAATATTCTATTTTTCCATTCTTCTTTTGCCCATTCTTTCCATATGTTCAATAGTAAATACATGCCAGTTGCAATTATAAAAATTAGACTATTCATTCTCATCATATATGCTATCATGGTAAAAATAGCTGCTATTATTGGATAAAATATCTTTTTCGTTTCTGTATATCTCATCATAAAATATACAGAAAATAAGCACAAGGCTAAACTCTGAATATCCCCATAAATATATGTTGTAAGCATTGGCAAAGATATAAAAGTTAGTATCAAAAATAATAATCGTACTTTATTCATTTTATATTTTTTAGACAATTGATTTCCAATTTTATATATTGCTATCACAATCGCTATATTTCCAATCACGTTCCATACTCTTAATATTTCCATAACATCAAAACGAATAATCTTAAAAAAGATACTATATACAAATGCTAATGTAATTTGATGTGGATATGCCTGCATATATTCTTTTAAGTTCACTCCCACATATGTTGGATTTTGTAAAAAGTCTTGTGACTCATCCCCATAAAATGTTTGTGCTAAATTGCAAACATGAACAGAATCTCCTACTACTTTTGGATTCACAAAGATAACCCATACTATGTTAAATATGATATAAATTGCAAAAGCAACTATCAATAATTTTTTTCTCATTTTTTTATTGATATCAGAAGCTTCATCTTTATATAAATATTGATTTACCCTATGTGTAATAATGTATATGAGGATTCCTACCAGTAAAACACCTAAAATATATCCTAAATGATTTATTTGAATAATCGCTTGTTCTGATGTATCTAAATAGGTTGTAAATACTATATTGACTATTACAATAATTATTAAAAATATAATTGCGAATAGATAGATCATTTTTTTCAATTTATTTTTCCCCTTTTTATAATTTACATGTCCATATTAACATAAAAATATACAATTCACAACTAAACAGAGAAACTTCATATAAGTTTCCCTGTTTGCTTATTTCAAAAAAGAGATTTTCGAGTCCGTCCCCAAAATCCCTTTTTATTCATTCTTAAATCCTAACCCTAATACTTCTCTTGAATTTGTAATAATCACAAAACTTTTTTTATCTATTTTTCTAACAATTTGTATCGTATTTCCTACATCTTTTCTAGTAACCGCACACATCAAAATTAATTTATCAGAATTGGTATACATCCCTTTTCCATAAATCCCTGTTGTACCTCTTCCTATCTTCTTTCCTATTTCCTTTGCAATTTCTTCTGATTTATCAGAAACAATATAAATAAGTTTTGTAAAATAAATTCCTTCAAATAAAATATCAATAATTTTTCCCATCAAATAAATGGCAATAGCAGAATACAAACCAATTTCAATTTCCCTTAAAAAAATCATATTTAAAGCGACTATTGCTATATCAATTAAGAAGATAATTTCTCCCACTTTTATAGTTGGTTTATAAATTTTTGCTATATAACTAAATAAATCTGTTCCTCCAGTTGAACTGTTACATTTTAAAATAACAGCTGTTCCTACTCCCATCAAAATGCCACCATAAATGCAAGCTAAAAATTTATCTTCTGTTAAAGGTGTCACTTTATCTAATATGTCAATAAATATGGATAAACTAATGGTTCCTATAATGGATTCTATAAAAAATTTTTTTCCAATTTTTAATATGGACATTAAAAATAATGGGACATTTATAATTAACATACTAATTCCCATTGGTACACCAAATAAATAATACGTAATTGTTGCAATTCCTGCTACGCCTCCTGAAGATAATTTATTTGGTAATAAAAATAATGATACAGCTACTGCCATGACAAACGCACCTAAAATTGTTCCTAATGTTTCTAAAATAAACCTTTTTATCAGTATTTTTTCTTTTAAGTTCATAATAAAAATCACCTTTATTACTAGTATTGGTAATTTTAGGTGATTTTATTCTTTTTTAGAAAAATCATAGATTTCTCAAGATATTCATTTTTTATACGCAAATTTATAAAATTATTCATTCTCATTTAAATAAGCATAATACTCATCCACTTTCTGTTTTATATTTGTATTTCTAGAATCAACATCTAAAGTTTCCATTTTTTCTCTGATATCTTCAGGAAAATTTTCTTCTATTGATTTTGTATATTCTGTACCATCTTTTGTTTCTATACAATCAATAACCTCATCATTTTCTATAATGAATTTACGTGGTCCAGAATATCCACTATTTATTTCTAATTGATTATCCTGTACATAATAACTTTGAACTGTTGCCCATACATATACATAGAACTGATTTCCTTTTTGCATAATTCCTAACTTTTGTATATCAGTAAACACTTTAAAATCACTGATATCATCATTAGGCTCATCATCTTTTGATTCTAAGATATAATGTGGTTCTTCTAAACTAACTAGATATTCTTCTGCTTTTCCATATAAATCTTCTCTATTCGTAACTGTTCTTTCTATTGTCATATATAAGATAATTCCTAAAAGTATTAAAATAAAAACAATTACTAATATGATTACTACTAAACCTTTTTTCATAAATATCCCCTCTATTTTTTACTTACTTCTTTTTTCTCTTCCTCTTTTTCTTCATAAGCAAAATCTTTAAATGTTTTTGTGACTTCAATTTTAGACTTTCCTTGTTTAATCGATTCATCTTGTTTTAAAACCAAATCCACATCATAATATTCTTTTAGTTTTTTAACATTCTCCTTTTTATGTCCAATCACATTATTAGCATCTACTGGATTTACTTTCACTTCTACTTCTTTTACTTTTACATTTAATTTCTTAATCTTTCCAACAATAGCATCATACCACATAGCGGATTCCACCAATTGCCTAAATGCTGGGTGATATGGTCCTGCTACAACTTCACTTTTTTCTTGGCTAGGATCTGAAATTTCGTCCGTGCTTTGTAATCCAACTCTAATAATGTCAATTTTTTTATCTGCAAACATTCTAACCAATTCTTTACAAGTTTCAATTGCTTGTGGTAATGGTAATGGTTCATAAATTCCCTCTTTATATTCTTTTTCTAATTTTGTATTTTTTACAACTAATACTGGATAAATTCTTACCATTTTAGGTTTTAATTTTATTAGTGCTTTTGCTGTATTGATTTCATCAATTCTTGTACTTTCTGGTAACCCAACCATCATTTGATGTCCTAATTTAAATCCATAAAATCGAATTAATTTGGATGCTTTTTTGACATCTGCAAATGTATGTCCTCTATTGGCTCTTTTTAAGATATAGTCATTTGAAGATTGTACACCTAACTCAATCGTTTTTACTTTATATTTTTTTAATCTTTTTAAAATATCTTTATTAATACAATCTGGTCTTGTAGATATTCTAATACTTTCTACTTTTCCGTTTTTTACATATTCATATGCTAGTTCTAATAGTTCATTTTGTAATGTTTCTTCTATTGCTGTAAAACTTCCTCCAAAAAAGGCAATTTCAATTTGTGCTTCTTTATCTTTTATATTTTCTAGGTAATCATCTATTATCTTTTTTGCTTCTTCTTTTGTCATATTCTTCTTTTGACCACTGATTGATTTTTGATTACAAAAAATGCAATCATTCGGACAACCTAAATGTGGTACAAATATCGGTATTATGTATTGATGTTTCATAGATTTACCTCTTTTCTATTTTAAATTTTCTAGCGCTTTGTTCGCTGCTTGCATTTCAGCCCCTTTTTTACTTTTCCCAGAACCTTTTGCTAAAATTTTCCCATTAAAACGTACTTGTGCTTCAAAACTCTTATCATGGTCTGGACCACTTTCTTTTATGATCTCGTACTCTATTTTTACAT
>CASEIX010000033.1 GCA_949288095.1 uncultured Eubacteriales bacterium | reverse complement strand
CTCGTGGAGATATGGGTGTTGAAATACCAATGGAACAAGTTCCAATTGTTCAAAAACACTTTATTAAGAGATGTAACCAAGTTGGTAAACCAGTAGTAACAGCTACACAAATGTTAGAATCAATGACTTCTAACCCTAGACCAACAAGAGCAGAAGTTAGTGATGTTGCAAATGCTGTATATGATATGACAAGTTGTATCATGCTTTCTGGAGAATGTGCTATGGGTAAATATCCAGTAGAATGTGTTGAAACAATGGTTAAAATATCAAAAGCAATTGAAGGAACAGTTAATTACTGGAAGAGATTTACAAGAAAGAACTTCAAAAAAATAGATTCAGAAGATTTAGAGAAAAATATTGCTTATACAACTTGTGTAACAGCTTACCAAGTAGAAGCTGATGCAATTGTTGCTTATACACATAAAGGTGATTCTGTAAGAATGATTGCTGGTATGGGACCAGGTTGCCCTATATTTGCTGTAACAGATAACGAACAAACATATTATCAATTATCAGTTACATGGAATGTAACACCAATCTTAATTAAAGATGGAAAAACAATTGAAGATACAATTCAAAAAGGAATTGCTGAATTAGAAAAAGAAGGTATCTTAGAAAAAGGTGATAAAGTTGTTCTTGCAGGAGGACCAAAAATATTACCAGACGCAACAGAAAACAAAGTTATTGGTGGAGTTGCTAGAGTATAAGATAAAAAGATATCAAAAAAACTCATCCATATGGATGAGTTTTTTTGATGTTTATAAATTAAAACTATCAGGTAGTAAATCTTCTAATGTTTTTTTATTGATTGTATCATTATCATAATACATGTAAATGGCAAAATTTTTATCACAAAATTCAGTCATGAATTGTCGACAATATCCACAAGGAGAGGTATATTGTAATTCTTCTTTTCCGTCCTAATACTAAAATACATTCAAAATCTTTTTCACCTTCAGAAATTGCTTTGCTAAAGGCGACTCTTTCTGCACAAATGGACATGATTCCATCATTCTCAATATTACATCCAGAAAAAATTTTTCCACTTTTGGTAAGTAAAGCACAACCTACTTTGTAATTGGTATACGGAGTATAAGCATTTTCTCTTGCTTTTTTAGCAGTTTCAATTAATATATTTATATCCATAATAAACTAAGCCTCCTTTTCAAAGTACTATATCATAAAATTAAAGAAATTACTATAAAAAGATAAAAGAATAAAAAATTAATCATATAAATGAAAAATAAGAAGTATAGAATGAGATTTATATAAAAATTAATAATGAAAATGTCAACCTTTTTTGTTACTGTACATATAATGTAACAAAAGGAGGAATTTTAATATGTTTAGTAGAAGAAAATGCTATTGTATGAATAACAATTATTCAAATCATTCATGTGAAATGCAAAATGATATCATGGAAACAAAATGTAATCATGTTGTATCTTATGAAGACAATTCAAATAGTTGTGATTGTGGCTTTGATGAAGAGCAAAGTGTATTTCCAGAAAATCCAATGTTAGCACAAAGTTATGTTCCAATCCAATATATGGATAGAACATTTAAACCATGTGTAGGATTAAAAATGGGAACGATTTTTCCTGAATTGGTAAGTCCATATTCACCAGGTCAATCAATGGAAGAAATTAATTATATTGCGATGACCAATGAAATAGGAAAGGGGTGCAACAAATGTCAATAAATCAAAATAGAAATTGTGGTTGTGAAGAAAATGAAGCAATGTATTATAACCAAATGCAAGATACTGAAAGAACAGTAGATTGTGATGAAAGAATGGAAATGGCTGAGCAGATTAGATGTCTTGAATTTGCGATAACAGAATTAGCTTTATATCTAGATACACATCCAAATGATCAAAAAGCACTTTGCTTGCACAGAAAATATTGTAAGGAAGTTAAAGAATTAAAGGATAAATATCAAAAAGTATATGGACCATTAACGATTCATTATCCTTGCAATAAATGGAGATGGCTTGAAGAACCATGGCCATGGGAAAGGGGGAATTTTTAAATGTGGACGTATAATAAAATGTTACAATACCCAATTAATATTAAATGTACAGATCCAAGACTTGCAAAAGTAATCATTTCACAATATGGTGGACCAGATGGGGAATTGGCAGCATCACTTAGATATTTATCACAAAGATTTGGAATGCCAGACCAAACTGCAAAAGCTATCTTAAATGATATTGGTACAGAAGAATGTGTACCATTATGATGTCAATAGCTAAAGACAGGGATTACAATCTTAGCTATTGACTGTAAAATCTATAATTTAGCTATTTTAGGATAAATATGTAACTCAAAGTTGGTTGGGTCAGAATCCTTTTTTATAGCTTTTTCTGTTTTTAAATAAGTAACTTTGCTAATTATACTTTTTAATAAAATATTTTTGTCTTCAGCTGTTTCTAAATTATAATATAAATCTATAATATTTTCTAGCTTTGGTATTATAATTTCTTTTTGATTTTGTATTTTTAGATTTTTTTGTAATATAGAATTGTATTCTTTTAACTTACTTTCTAAACATTGAATATTATCTTTTATTGCTTTAGAACGGTTTATAAATTCGTCATTGTTGTATATTCCATTTTCTAAAAATTCATAGATTTTATTGAGTTTAGCACTTTCTCTTTCTAGTTCTTTTTTAGTTATGCTAATGGACTTTTCTATTATTTTATTATTATCAGAGTTTAGATTATTTTTTTCTAAATAATGTACTTTATAATTTTTAAGCCATATTTTTAAAACATCAATGATTTTATCTTCTACTATATAAAGTTTAGAACTTACATTATCACACTTTGGATTAGCACATATTAAAGTTGCAGGTTTGTCAGTTTTAGTATAAGGTCTCCTTTGCATAGGTTTACCACATTTTTCACAAAATACTAGGCCAACTAACGGATTTTGAATAGTGTTATTATGTTTTACTTTTGGAGTATTTTGCTTTCTTTTTTCTTGTACTAATTCCCAAGTCCTATTATCAATAATAGGCTCATGCAATCCGTCATAAATTAAATAATCTTGATTGCGAGGTCTACTAATAATAAGATGTCCATTTTTTGTTTTCTTTTTTTGCTTCCTTCTATTCCATACAATTTTACCAATATAGGTAGGGTTAGAAAGAATATCTTTAACAGAAGAAATAGACCACTCATTTGCAATTCTAGGTTTTAAATTTAGTTTATTTAATTGTTTTACAACTGAATTTGTAGTGGCATTTTCAAAAGCATATAATCTAAAGATTTCTTTAACAACAGGTGCTTCATCTTGATTTATAGATAAGGTATAGCCTTTTGCATCTTTTAGTTTTACTCTATCATAACCAAAAGGAGCAATATTTCCAACAAATTTACCTTCGGATACGGAAAGTTCGCGACCTCTTTGTAAACGCCTATTTATGGTTTTGTATTCTCTCCTAGACATAAACAAGCCAAACTCAAAATATTCTTCATCAAATTCATTATCTGGGTCGTATGTTTTAACAGGAGTAATTATTTTTGTATGAGAATATTTAAAGGCTTTTGAAACTCTACCTTGGTCGGCCGTATCTCCACGAGCAAGTCTTTCTACTTCAACAACTAAAACTCCTGTCCACTTCTCATTCTCGACATCTCTAAGAAGTTTTTGCATTTCTTTTCTTTCGCTAATTGTTTCACCACTTACAACTTCTCTATAAATTTTTGAGATATGTAGTTTTCTTTTTTTAGCTAAAGTAGTTAGAATTTTCTCATGTCTTGCTAAAGTTTCACCTTCACCATATTTTTCCGCTTCAATATCTTCTCTTGATTTTCTTAAGTATATTGCATATGTGCCATCTTGCACAGTTCCTCCTTTCCTTGTAATTTGTCTTTAACTTACAGATATTATATATGAAAACAATACAAATTACAATAAAGAGGATTTATTCATCAAATTAATTATAATATTGTCTATATATTCTTTTTGAGAATCACTATCTTGAACGATATAGTCATCATAAAATTTGATTTTAGTATTTCCAATAGTATGTTCTTCTAACATCATATAAATCGCCTCTCTAAAATTTATGAGAAAAATATAAAAAAATACCCAAGACAAGCTGTCTTGAGTAAATTCATATTTTCTATAGTAACATTATATGATGTGTGATTTATGAAATCAATTCCTTTTTATTTCCCTTCATTCTAGAGAATCAAATTGATAATTTTAATCAAGTATGATATAAATACATAAAGTAAAATATGATTAATATTTGGAGGGACTATGAAAGTTATAGAAGAATTTTTGAAAGGAAAATTTAATAAAGAGGAACTATGTGAAGATGGAATATGTGTAACAGAAAACTTTATTGCACTAATAGATGGTGTGAGTTCTCAAAGTGAATTTAGATATAATAATAAAAAATTAGGTAAAATTATATGTGACATCCTATTAGAAGCTATACCAAAGTTAGAGACTAAAATAGATTGTTATCAAGCTATAGATTTTTTGAATAATTATATACTTGAATTTTATAAAAAACATGGAATATTTGAAAAAATATCTGATGATGCTGCAAACCAACCATCAGCTTCTGTTATAATGTATTCTAAACATGCTAATCAAATATGGTTAATAGGAGATTGTATGGCTTTGTATGGAGATACAATAGTTGAGAATAAACTAGAAGTTGATGAATTATATACAAAAATAAGAGTGATGACAATAGAGTATTTATTATCTACTGGTTATACAGAAGAACAATTATTGGAAAGTGATATTGCTAAAAAATTTGTTCAGAATTTATCTAAACGTCAACCATATATAAGAAATAAGACATATAATAGCAAGTATGATTATGCAGTAATAGATGGATTTAATAAACCAAATAAAGAGTTAATAAAGTGTATTGATTTACCAAAAGATATAAAAGAGGTTGTTTTTTGTTCAGATGGATATAGAAAGCCTTTTCATACATTGGAAGAATCAGAAAAATATTTAAAACATATAAGAGAGGTAGATCCTTTATGTTACAAGGAATTTGCGTATGAAAGAGGTTTTTATAAAAAACAAGAAAGTTATGATGATAGAGCATACATTAGATTTGAAATATAATTATTATTTGATTCAAATTTTGAAGATATATGTTTAATTAAAATACCTTATTTGAAATAAAGGCAGGATAGTGATGCTTAACGCATCATCCATACACATAGAAAGACAAGTTTTCTAGAGTTATTAAAAGAACAACAATTTTAAGCAAATTTGATGCAAAAATTCACCAAATGAACGACTAAAAAGTGCTTGTTAGAGTATGTAAGTTCACTAAATGAATTTATAATTTACTATTTTTAATGTAAAAGTTCACTTAGTGTATTGATAAAAATATAATAAATCAATTGACAAAAGAACAATTGTTTGATAATATATAACAAACAAGAAATGGAGTTGGTTTATTATGAATAACAAACTAATCGGAAATAAAAATAACATTGTTTTTTATACTGATGAAGAAGGAAACACAAAAATAGAAGTAGTATTACAAAATGAAGATGTATGGTTAAATGTAAATGCAATAGCAGAATTGTTTGACGTACAAAGACCAGCAATATATAAACATATTTCTAATATTTTTACTGAAGAAGAATTAGAGGAAAAATCAGTGTGTTCCATTTTGGAATATACTGCATCAGATAATAAAAAATATAAAACAAAATATTATAATTTGGATATGATTATATCAATTGGATATAGAGTAAACTCAAAAAAAGCAGTGAAATTCAGACAATGGGCAAACAAAATAATAAAAGAATATATGGTAAAAGGTTTTGCTTTAGATGATGATAGATTTTTAAAAGGTGGCAAAGTAAATAGGCAATATTTTGACGAGTTATTAGAAAGAATTAAAGTAATTCGTACAAGTGAAAGAATGGCTTATCAAAAAATAACAGACTTATTTATAGCAACATCTATTGACTATGATAAAAAATCAGAAGAAGCATATACATTTTTCAAAATAGTTCAAAATAAATTACATTATGCAATAACAGGTCATACTGCAGCAGAATTAATTTATAATAGAGTAAATGCAGAAAAAGAAAACATGGGACTAACCACTTGGAAAGAAGCTCCAGACGGAATGATATACAAATATGATGTTAGTATAGCCAAGAACTATTTAAATGAAGAAGAATTAAAAAAGCTAAATAATTTAACAAATTTCTTTTTAGATTATGCAGAATCAATGGCAGAAGAAAATCAAGTTATGACAATGAAAGACTGGATAAATGAAACTGATAATCTTTTAAAATTTAGAAAAAAAGAAATACTAAAAGATTCAGGAAAAATTTCACATAAGCAAGCTG
>CASEIX010000032.1 GCA_949288095.1 uncultured Eubacteriales bacterium | reverse complement strand
GAACTTAAATATATATAGTTAATTTAGAAAAGTAGAGAAAAGTTCTGGCGAAGCGAGATTTGTCTGATTTTAATTATAAAGCAAACTCTTGTTTTTATTAAAAAAATATAGTATAATGTGACTGCATTTAAGATAATAGATTTTATCATATAAAATAAAAAATTAAAAATTGAAATATCAACATACATTAGGGGAGGAATTTTCATGAATGACAAAATCATCATAAAGGGTGCAAAAGAACATAATTTAAAAAATATAAATTTAGAAATACCAAGAGATAAATTAGTAGTTATTACAGGATTATCTGGTTCAGGAAAATCTAGTTTAGCATTTGATACCTTATATGCAGAAGGTCAAAGAAGATATGTAGAAAGTTTGTCATCTTATGCTAGACAATTTTTAGGGTTAATGGAAAAGCCAGATGTAGAAAGTATAGAAGGATTATCACCAGCTATTTCCATAGACCAAAAAACGACTTCAAAAAATCCTCGTTCTACAGTAGGAACCGTTACAGAAATTTATGACTATATTCGTTTATTATATGCTAGAATTGGTGTGCCATATTGTCCAAATTGTGGAAAGAAAATAGAAAAACAAACAATAGATCAAATTGTAGATAATATCATGGCGTTAGAAGAAGGGACTAGAATACAAGTATTGGCACCAGTCGTTAAAGGCAGAAAAGGAGAATATACAAAACAATTAGAAGAATTCCAAAAAGAAGGATTTGTCAGAGTTCGAATTGATGGAGAAATGTATGAACTTTCTGATGACATCACATTAGACAGAAAGAAAAAACATGATATTGAATTAGTTGTTGACAGATTGGTCATCAAACCAGAAATTATTAGTAGATTAACAGAATCAGTAGAAATTGCTTTAAAACATGCTAACCAATTGGTGTTAATTGATACAGTTGGAAAAGGAGAAAAATTATACAGTTGTAATTATGCTTGCCCTGATTGTGGCTTTAGTTTTCCAGAATTAACACCTAGAATGTTTTCATTTAATAATCCAATGGGGGCTTGTCCAACTTGTACAGGTATTGGATATTTAATGAAAATGGATGAAGATTTAATCATTCCAGATAAAAACAAAACCTTATATGATGGTGTAAAAGCCTTTGGGTCAAGTACTATGAAAAAAGGAGACACCATGGCAAAAATGTATTTTGAAAGTATAGGAAAACATTATGGAATTGATATCAGAGGAAAGAAAATTAAAGAATTACCTAGAAGTTTTATGGAAAAAATCTTGTATGGTACAGGTGATGAAGAAATTGATTTTGAATATGCTTCACCAGCAGGAGTGAGAAGATTTAAAGCACCATTTGAAGGTGTACTTCCAACATTAGATAGACGTCATAATGAAACAAAATCACAAGGAATGCGTGATTTTTATGAAATGTATATGAGTAATTCTCCATGTTATTCATGTCATGGTGCTAGATTAAAACCAGAAATCTTGTCTATTAAAGTAGGAGATAAAAATATTAATGAATTAACAGCCATGTCTATCAATCAAATAAAAGATTATTTGGACAATTTACAATTAAATAAAACAGAAGCCATGATTTCAGATTTGATTTTAAAAGAAATTCATCAAAGATTACAATTTTTAATAGATGTAGGATTAGAATATTTAACATTATCAAGAAGTGCAGGAACTTTATCAGGGGGAGAAGCACAAAGAATCCGTTTAGCCACACAAATTGGATCAGGGCTAACAGGTGTGTTATATATCTTAGATGAGCCAAGTATTGGATTACATCAAAGAGATAATGATAGATTGTTGGCTACCTTAAAAAAATTAAGGGATTTAGGAAATACCTTAATTGTGGTAGAACATGATGAAGATACGATGTATGCAGCAGATCAAGTCATTGACATAGGTCCGGGAGCAGGAACACATGGAGGACAAGTTATGGCACAAGGAACTGCTGAAGAAATCAAACAAGTGGAAAATTCTATCACAGGAAAATATTTAAGTGGAAGATTAAAAATTCCAGTACCTAAAAAAAGAAGAAAACATACAAAATCAAAAGTAATTGAAGTACAAGGTGCCACAGAGAATAACCTAAAAAATATTAGTGTAAAATTTCCATTAGGCGTATTTACTTGTGTGACAGGCGTATCTGGTTCAGGAAAATCTACATTGGTGAATGAAGTACTATATAAAACAATTGCAAAAGAATTAAATGGCTCTAATGAAAAACCAGGAAAATGTAAAGGAATTAAAGGAATCAATCAAATTGATAAAATTATCAATATAGACCAATCACCAATTGGAAGAACACCACGTTCAAATCCTGCGACATATACAGGTGTATTTGATTTAATTAGAGATATTTTTGCAGAAACAGAAGAAGCAAAATTAAGAGGATATCAAAAAGGAAGATTTAGTTTCAATGTACCAGGCGGAAGATGTGAAAGTTGTAATGGTGATGGTGTGCATAAAATTGAAATGCATTTCTTACCAGATATCTATGTGCCTTGTGAGGTGTGTAAAGGAAAGAGATATAATAGAGAAACATTAGAAGTAAAATATAAAGGGAAAACCATTGCAGATGTGTTAGATATGACGGTTGAAGAAGCATTACAATTTTTTGATAAAATACCAAGAATTAAACAAAAAATTCAAACTTTATATGATGTAGGATTAAGTTATATCAAATTAGGACAACCATCAACAACCTTATCAGGAGGAGAAGCACAAAGAGTAAAATTAGCAACAGAATTGTCTAAAAAGGCAACAGGAAAAACCTTATATATTTTAGATGAACCAACCACAGGACTTCATATAGCAGATGTTCACAAATTGGTGGATATTTTACAAAGATTAGTCGATACAGGAAATACCATTATTGTAATTGAGCATAATTTAGATTTGATCAAAACTTGTGATCATATTATTGACTTGGGACCAGAAGGTGGAGATAATGGTGGAGAAGTAATCGCTGTTGGAACACCTGAACAAGTTTGCTTAAATGAGAAAAGCTATACAGGTAAGTTTTTAAAGAAATATTTAGAAAAGTAAAAAAATGAAAGATTGAAAGGGGAATCTAAATGGTAAAGAATGAATTTTATTACCCATCAGCAGATGAAAAAACACAAATTCATGCAGTAGAATGGAAACCTAAAAAAGAGCTTGTGGGTGTGATTCAAATAGCGCATGGAGTGACAGAACATATTTTAAGATATGAACATTTTGCAGAATTTTTTACCCAAAGAGGATTTGTTGTGGTGGGAAATGACCATTTAGGACATGGGACATCAATTGTGCCAAATGGTAAACCAATGTATTTTGGTCCAAAAAACAGTTGGAACTTTGTCGTAAAAGATATAGAAACTTGTAGGAAAATGACAAAAGAAAAATATTCAGATGTACCATATATTTTATTGGGATTTTCTTTAGGTTCTTTTTTGGTAAGGACATATTTAATTGATTATAAAGAACCATTAGATGCTGCCATTATTATGGGAACAGGATATATACCAAATTTTAAAATTGCTATTGCAAAAATGTTAGCAAATAAAGAAGCCAAAAAAGTAGGAGAAGAAAATACCAGTCCACTGATCAAAAGTTTAACATTTGAAACATATAATCAATTATTTAAACCGAATAGAACAGAATGTGATTGGTTATGTGCAAATGAAGAAGCAATAGATGAATATTTAGAAGACCCTTTAAGAGGTGAAAGTTATTCAGCAGGATTATTTAGAGAATTATTATCTGGAATGCAATATACATCAAATGTAAAAAATATAAAAAAAATGAATAAAAAAATACCAATTTTGCTATTATCAGGAGATAAAGACCCAGTAGGTGACTTTGGAAAAGGTACGATTAAAACATTTGATATATTCAGAAAAGCTGGCATAGAAAATGTGGATATAAAATTATATAAAGATTTGCGACATGATATATTACATGAAGAATGCAGAAGAAAGATATATAATGATATAGAAAAATGGTTAAAAAAGAATATAGAACTTTAGGTTTTAAAATTTAGTTAAATAGAAAAAGGGGGTTCCAAAAAGATGGAATCCCCTTTAAAGGAAGTGATAACTTCAGAATTAGAATATTACAAGATGTCTTCTGACATCTTCTGGAATGTCAGAACACTCAGAGGGATCTTTGGGAATATATTTGAGTGCATCTCGATATATATCTGTTAAGACCTCTGTTGGAATAGAATCTCTTATGCCGTCTCCTACATCATCTCCTGGAAGATAATTGGAGGAGTATATACAGATCCAATAGATACGGTCCTGATACTGTAAATGATCTGTTTTTGAGAACAGAATCGTATGCAATCCAAAATCTGTATCATACTCTAGGGCACATGCTACATTGTCTTTATCGTATGATATAGATGCATAATCATCAAATATCATAACAATTTCCTTTATTGTAGCATCTTCCTCTGGCAATTGACAAACTCGGTATCCCATGTTGTCAATTGACCGTTTGCTTAGACTGATTTCTGGCCACATAGTTACCTCCTTAAAAAAAACACACATTGGTTACATAATATACATTATTATATAGTAGTTTGCAAAATTTGTCAAAACGAATCAGTTTGAAGATATTATTTTTATATGTATCAAATTTATAAAATACTTTCAGTCATTAAGTTATAAGTTTAAAATACGAATAAAAATAAAGTTTTTTACAAATACTAAAAATACGATAAATAGTAAAAATGTCCAAAAGGAAACGTCCCAAATGGACATTTTAAGTAGAAAGGAGAAATTTATGTTTAATTTTAGAACAGATTTGGCAGCGGAGAGAAGAGAGATATATAGAACAGCTAATAAATTAGAGAATGAAATTAATGGAATAGAAAGTGAAGAACAACAAATAGATGAAAATATAAAAGTAGATAGAGTAAAAATAACCAATGAAGAAGGCGAAAAGGCCATTGGAAAACCGAAAGGTGTGTATGTTACGATTGATATTAAAAATTTAAAAATTGTAGGAGAAGAAGAAATTCAAAAATCAGCAGATACAGTAGCAGATGAACTAAGAAAAATTGTAGATAGTCATGTTGACAAAAATGGAGAAATATTAGTAGTGGGGCTTGGAAATATTTATGTAACACCAGATGCGTTAGGTCCGAAAGTGATTAATGATATAGAAGTGACAAGACATATGATTAAATATTTGCCACAATATGTAAAAGAAGGCGCTAGAAATGTGAGTGCCATATCTCCAGGAGTATTAGGAACAACAGGAATAGAAACTGTAGAAATTTTAAAAGGAATTGTAGAAAATACACATCCTAAATTATTGATAGTGATTGATGCTCTAGCATCTAGAAGTATAGAGAGAATTAGTAGTACCGTACAAATATCAGATACAGGAATTGTACCAGGTGCAGGTGTGGGAAACACAAGAAAGGAAATTAGTCAAAATACATTAGGAATTCCAGTAGTTGCTATAGGAATTCCAACAGTTGTGGAAACTGCAGTTTTAGTAAATGATTCATTAGATTTATTTATCACAAAACTGCAAGATGAAGCAAAATCCAATGATTACTTAAATCAATTAAAAGAAGAAGATAATTATGAAGAAATAAAAGAAGCATTGGTTCCACAAGATTATAATCTAATTGTCACACCAAAGGAAATTGATGGATTAATTGACAATATGAGTAAAATTGTAGCAAAAGGAATTAATCAGGCTATATAGAAAAAGGTCTAGTTTAGATTGAACTATAACAGAAAAAGTACAAATTTGTAGAAATTGTAGAAAAATGGTTGAAAAAAACTCTTTCTTAAGATATAATCCTTATAGATAGAAAAAGAAAAGAGGGATTTCTATGGATAAAGAAGAAAAAGTAGAGAAGACAAAAAAAGTAGAAGAGGCAAAAGAAGTAAAGAAAGAAAAAGTAGAAGAACCAAAATTTAGTAAAGTATCTGGGAAAGATTTAAAAAAAGAAACAGAAATGAATCATATAGAAAATAAAAAAGAAAAGAAACAAAATAAAGATAAAAAAGAAAGCAAAGAAAAAGGAAGCAAAAAAGTTGGATACTGGGTTGGTGGAATTGTATTATTATTAGTTGTACTAGTGATAGTAACAGCTTTACTATTATTACCAGCAACACCAGAAAAAAGTGTTGAGGGAATGTTAAACAGTTTGAAAAATGCTGACTTTGAAAGTGTTAATAAATATGTGAATTATGAAGAAATTGTGAATGAATCAGAAATGTTACAAAATTCAGAGATGGATGAAGAAACACAAAGCTTGTTATTTGATAAGTTAACATGGAAAATCTTAAATATTTCTAAAGAAGACAATATAGCAAGTGTTGAAGTAGAAATTACCAATAAAGATTTTAACCAAATTATAACAAATTATACACAAGAAGCTTTAAGAATTGCTTTTAGTGGAGAATCTTTCACACAAGAAGAACAAAATAATAAATTAAAAGAACAATTAAAAAATGAAGGAATTGGAACAAAAACAGTAACCACAACGATACAATTGGTTAAAAAAGATGGAGAATGGAAAGTACAAGCTGATGAGAGTTTAGTAAATGCATTATTACCTGGACTACAAGAAGCTATTAATTCTTTAAACTCTATCATAAATGGATAGTATCTAAAATACTATAGAGGAGGTGCACCTATAAATATTAACTTATGTTAATATTTTAGGTGCATTTTACTTTGAAATGATTAATATTATTTTTTAGTCAAGGTTTTTTTATGATATCGATACAAATTACAAATTTCACAATTCAAACAAATAGATACACGATTTTCAAAAATTAATTGTAATGTATTAATAAATTCATCTATTTGATTATCAATGAGATGAATATAGATTTTTTTAGGAAGCAAATTTAAAAGTGAATTTAAAGTATAATCATTTGAAGAAAAAGAAATATCACTTAAATATTTGGCATTAAAGATTTCTTCTGAATTTAGAATTACATTTTTATGCTCATCTAATAAAATAGATTCAGAAGTGTTATAAATTAAATGTACGACATTACAATTGCTCTTTTGTGACTGAATATATAATTTCAGTAAAGAGATAAATTCCATATATTCTTTTTCAATAATATAATTATTGACGCTTTCAGCTACAATCTCATCTAAAATGGAAGTATAAGCTTGAAGTCTAAAATTTATAAACCCATCTAATATCAAAACTCTATGATTAGAAATAAAAGAATATAAGGAATTGTAAAGTGCATTCAATTTTTTATCAAACCATTCATAATACTCAT
>CASEIX010000031.1 GCA_949288095.1 uncultured Eubacteriales bacterium | reverse complement strand
TTTTTTACTGAATATACTATTCATGATACGCAACTCCCTTCATTTTACTTTTATCATTATGCGTCGAAACATATTGATATTATATCATGAAGGGAGTTGCTTTGCTACATAGCTAAAGCCTATGCTACTACCGGCACAGCCGGAAGGTTGTTTACACATAAAACCAGTATTTACAAATTTATAAATACTGGTTTTTAGTATGTTAGATAAGTAAGTTTTTATCATTCTAAAAATTTTACACTTACTTTTTTAATTCATCAATAATCACTTTATAATCCACCGCATTTAGAATGGCTGTTCCTGCAACTAAAATATTAGCACCTGCTTTTTTTACTTCTGGAGCTGTTCTTAAATTGATTCCACCATCTACTTCTATGTCTACTTCTAAATGATTGTCATCAATATAGCTTTTTAATGTTCTTACTTTTTCTGTCATTTCACTTAAATAACTTTGTCCACCTTTTCCAGGCTCTACTGTCATCACTAAACACATATGAATATATGGTAAATATTTGTATATTTCTTCTATTTTTGTATTTGGTTTTACAGATATTCCTACTTTACAATTATATTGTTTTATATAGTCTATCATTTCAAAAACCTCTTCTTCATTTTTGCATGCTTCTAAGTGAAATGTTATGATATTTGGTTCTACAGCACTATAATCATCTACTGCTTTTTTGATATCCTTTACCATTAAGTGAACATCTAATGGTGCATTTGATATCCTTCTAATATAAGAAGCATATTCTAACATGGCTTGGTATGTGTTTTTCTCCACAAACTCGCCATCCATGACATCTATATGAAAATAATCTGTTTTAGATGCTTCTAATGCTAAAAATGTTTTTGACTCCTCTCCTTTTTTTACTGAAAGAATTGATGTTGAAACTTCTACCATTTTCTTTCCTCCTTTTCTTTTAATTCTTGATATATTTTACAAAATCTTTCATATCTTGCTTTATCAATCTCTCCATTTTCTACTGCTTTTTTGATTCCACAATTTTCTTCTTTTATATGTGTACAACCGATAAATTCACAATTTTCTTCATATTGTTTAAATTCTTTAAAATAACGAAACAATTCTTTACTTTCTATTTCTGATATATCAAAAGTTGAAAATCCTGGCGTATCTGCTATATAAGTATTTTCATCTATTTCATACAATTTAATTGCTGTTGTTGTATTTTTTCCTCTTTTATTTTTCTTACTAATTTCTCCTTCTTGTGTAACATCTCTATCAAATATACCATTAATTAAGGTAGACTTTCCAACACCGGAATTTCCTGAAAATGCATTTACATTGTTTTTTAATAATTTTTTTAATGTGTCAATTCCTTTCCTTTGTTTGGCATCTGTTAATATAACTGTATATCCTATTTTGCTATATATCTGTTTTATCCTTCTAAACTCTTCTTTTTGATCTAAATCTGTTTTATTTAACACAATAATAGCATTTACTCCTACATATTCTGCAAAAGCTAATTGTTTATCTAACATTAATAAATCTGGTTTAGGGTCTTTACTAGAAACAACAAATATAATCTGTGTTATATTTGCAAGTTTTGGTCTTTTTATATATACTTTTCTTTCATAAATTTTCTCAATAACCGCTTTCTTTTCTTTTTCATCTGTAACGGTTATATCTACTATATCTCCAACAACAGGTATGATTTCTTCTTTCTTAAATTTTCCTCTTGCTGTTGTTTCATATATATCATCATTTATTTTTACTTGATATAGATTCGATATATTTTCTACTATTAACCCTTGCATATTTCCTCCATTTTCCATTAGGTGTCCATTAGTGATGTGTCTTTTTGGACATTTTCCTATTCTATTATATATGAAAAAAGTTCAATTAGCAATTACTAATTGAACTTTTTATATAAGTAAATTTATTATTTCCATCTCTATCATTCAAGTATCAGAAATGTATTCATGATTTCTAATTAAATGTTACAGAATCTTGAGAACCTAATGTTACAGTTTGTGTTGATCTATATATTTGACTTCCTGTATTTGGATCTGTTATCGTTACAGTTATTGAAAGAGATTCTCCTTCTTTTCCTGACAATGATATTGCAGAATATGCTGTTTCATTTTTGTTAATCCCTGTTCTAGTCTCCCCATTAACACTAATGTTAACAGTTCTACTTACATTCTCATCTTCTTCATCTTCTGTATATCCTCCTGTTATTTGTTTTAAATTGATGATAACAGATACATTCTTAGTTGCAGCTACTTTATTTACAGTTAATGTAACAGTGGTTCCTTCATCTACTGTTGTTCCTCCTGCTACACTTTGTGCTGTAACTTTTCCATCATTAGAAGTTGCTTCTACATAATTTACATTAACTTTTAATCCTTGCCCTTCTAATGTTGTTCTCGCATTTGCTTCTGTTTGACCTACAACATTTTGAACTGTAACTTGTTTAATTCCCGTTCCTGTACTTACATGAATTTTTATTGTATCTCCTGCATATGCTTCTGAATCTGCTTCTACCTCTTGAGAAATAACATACCCTTCTTCTACTGTTCTACTTGTTTCTTCTACAATTTCAGCCTTTAAATTTGCTTCTTCTAAAGCATCTACTGCTTCTTCTCTAGTCATTCCTACAACCTTTGGTACAGTTGTTTTTTCTTGTCCTTTACTGATGACAACTTTTACCGTACTACCTTCTTTTACATTATAATCTTCAATGTATGTAGGATCTTGAGAGATAACATATCCTTCAGGAACATCTTTATTATATTCTTCACTAGATACTTCAAATACCAGTTTTAAATCTTCTACTGTTTTTTGTGCTTCTTCTTTAGACATTCCCACTACATCTGGAAGTTTTACTTCTTCTGGATTCGTAATATTTAAAAATGCTAAAGTTCCACCTAAACTGATTGCAAATAACAATATCAATCCTATGAATGTACTTAATACTTTATGTCTTTTGATAAATGCTACAAATTTATTATCTTTCTTTCCTCTTTTCTTATTATCTTCTTCTGCCACATTACCATATAAATCTGTATTAATTTTTTGTGTTTTTGCTGTTGCATCATAATCTCTATCATCAACAAAATCACCATTTGGATTTTTCAATGCTTGCCTTAAGTCAGCTAACATATCTGTTGCAGATTGATATCTTAGAGTCGTATCTTTTTTCAATGCTTTCATAATAATTCTATTAACTGCTGATGGCAAATTTGGATTTAATTCAATTGGTTCTTCTGGTTCTTCTTGCATATGTTTTAATGCAACAGAAACCGGTGTATCTGCATCAAATGGAACTCTTCCTGTTACCATTTCATACATAACCACTCCTAAAGAATATAAATCTGATTTGGCATCTGTAAATCCACCTCTTGCATGTTCTGGTGAAAAATAGTGTACAGAACCAATGGTTGTTCCAAAAGCTGTAATCGTAGAATTGGAAACTGCTTTTGCAATTCCAAAATCTGTCACCTTTGCGATTCCATCTTCTGTTATGATAATATTATGTGGTTTTATATCTCTATGTATAATATTGTTTTTATGTGCCATTTCTAATGCAGAAGCAATTTGAATAGCCACATTGACTGACCATTTCCATGGAAGTGGTCCTCTTTCTTCTACAATAATTTCTTTTAGTGTTTTTCCTCTTATTAATTCCATGACGATATAATATAGATTATCCTCTGAACCAACATCATAAATAGATACGATATTTGGATGTGTTAGTCTTGCTGCTGATTGTGCTTCAATTTCAAATCGTTTTATAAATTCCTCATCTGTTGTAAATTCATCTTTTAAAACCTTTACAGCCACATTTCTTTTTAACACTTTATCCTCAGCTCTATAAACTGTAGCCATCCCTCCATTACCAACTTTTTCGATAATTTCGTATCTATTCCCTAATATTTTTCCTTCTAAAATCATATTTATCTCTCCTTAATATGTTTTATATGTAGATTGCTTTTGATTCTTATATATTTTTGATAACAATAACTGTAATATTGTCATAGCCACCATTGTCATTTGCTAATTTTACCAATTCTTTTGGTGCTTGCTCAATATCTTTTTTCGCCCATTTAAAGATTTCTTCTTGTGAAACCAGATTGGTTAATCCATCTGAATTCATAATGAATATATCATCTTTCAAAAATCCTTTTACCATCACATCTGGTTCTACAAAAGCATTACAACCTAAAGCCTTCATTAACATATTTTTTTGTGGATGATGTTCTGCTTGTTCTTGTGTAATTGTCCCATCCTTTACTAATTTTTGTACATAACTATGGTCTTGTGTTAATTTTCTCATAAAATCTTTTCTAATTCTATATATTCTACTATCTCCAACATGACCGATAAAGGCTCTATTATTATATATTAAACAAACTTCTAAAGTAGTACCCATTCCTTCTAATTCAGGATCTTCTTTTGATTTTTCATATACAACCATATTGGCATATTCCATACTACTACCTACTAATTGGATAATACTTTCTTTATCTTTTGGAATTTCTTTAAAATTATTTTCTATATAACTTTTTGCTGATTGAATGGCAAGTTTACTAGCAATCTCTCCGCCTTTATATCCACCCATACCATCTGCTAACATATATAGTTGAACTTCATCTAAGGAGTTCGATATATAGTAATAATCTTGATTAATGTCTCTTACCTTGCCTATATCTGATTTTGCATAAGCCTTTATCATGTTTTCACCTCGTTTTCCTTTTGTTTTCAAAAAATTCATATAAATATACTTGTATCTTTTATATCACAAGTTTCTATTTTTTGCAATTAGTTTGCTAAAATTTGTTCATTAGGGACGTGTCAAATTGGACATTTTTCGTCCAAAAGGGACAGACCTTCAGAAAAGAGATTTTTGAGTTCGTTTACAAAATCTCTTTTCTGAAGGTCTGTCCCTTTCGTTCCATTTTGGAACGATTTGGCACGTCCCTATCGTTTCAATTCTTCTAAGAACATTTGATTTAGCATTTGTGGATTTGCTTTTCCTCTGGTTTCTTTCATAGCTTGTCCCACTAAAAATCCTAATGCTTTATCTTTTCCACCTTTATAATCTGCTACTGATTGTGGATTTGCTTCTAGTACTTTTAACACAACTTCTTTAATAGCGCCTTCATCAGAAATTTGTACCCATCCTTTTTCATCAATAATATCTTCTGGATCTCTTGGATGTTCAAACATTTCTACTAATACTTTTTTGGCAATACTTGAGCTAATGGTTCCTTTATCAATTAAGATAATTAATTTTCCTAATTGTTTGCTGTCAAATGGAATTTCAATTGGTTCCATTTCTGTTTCATTTAAGATTCTTGATATATCAGATATGATCCAGTTGTTAACTGCTTTTGGATTATGACATACCTTGATAGCACCTTCAAATAAATCTGATAAGTATTTTGATGCTGTAATAATATTGGCATCTTTTTCTGATAATCCATATTCTTTTAAGTATCTTTCTTTTCTGCTTTCTGGTAATTCTGGTAATGTGTTTTTAATATTTTCAATATATTCTTCTGATAATTTGATTGCCACTAAGTCTGGGTCTGGGAAATATCTGTAATCTTGTGCATCTTCTTTATCTCTCATTGGGAAGGTTTTTCCTGATACATCATCCCATCTTAATGTTTCTTGTTCTACTGCTCCACCATCTTCAATAACATCTATTTGTCTATCTATTTCATATTCAATGGCCCTTGTAATACTTCTAAAAGAGTTCATGTTTTTCATTTCTGTACGTGTTCCTAGTTTTGAATCTCCTTTTTTTCTAACAGATACATTGACATCAGCCCTAAATGATCCTTCTTGCATTTTACAATCTGATACTTCAATATATTCTAATATAGATTTTAATCTTCTTAAATATGCTTCTACTTCTTCACTACTTCTTAAATCTGGTTCTGAAACAATTTCAATTAGAGGTACACCTGCTCTGTTTAAATCTACTAAGCTTCCTCCTCCAAATTCATCATGATTTAATTTACCTGCATCTTCCTCTATATGAATTCTAGTTAATCTAATTTTCTTCTTGCCTTCTTTTGTATCAATTTCTACATATCCATGCTCACATAATGGTTTATCATATTGTGAAATTTGATATGCTTTTGGTAAGTCTGGATAGAAATAATTTTTTCTATCATTTTTACTATTTCTAGATATCTCACAATTTGTTGCAAGTCCCGCTTTTACAGCATATTCTACAACTTTTTCGTTTAATACTGGTAATGTTCCTGGCATTGCCATACAGATTGGACAAGTTTGTGTATTAGGTGCTGCTCCAAATTTTGTTGGACATGAACAAAATATTTTTGTTTTTGTAGAAAGCTCTGCATGCACTTCTAGCCCTATAATCACTTCATAATCTTCTCTTGTCATGAAAATTCCTCCTCTATTTCTTAAATTCTGGTTGATGATTTTCTCTAAATTTCAAATTTTGTTCAAAGGTATAAGCTGCATTTAAAATGGTTTCTTCACAGAATTTATTTCCAATTAATTGCATACCTACTGGCATACCTTCTTTATCAACACCACATGGAATAGAAATTCCTGGAAGTCCTGCAATATTTACTGAAACTGTACAAATATCTGCCAAATACATTTCCAATGGGTTATTTGATTTTGAACCAATATCAAATGCAACTGTTGGTGATATTGGTGTTAAAATGATATCATACTTTTCAAAAGATTTATTAAATTCATTCATAACTAGTGTACGTACTTGTTGTGCTTTTTTGTAATATGCATCATAATATCCTGATGATAATACATAAGTTCCAAGAATGATTCTTCTTTTAACCTCTGGTCCAAATCCTTCACTTCTTGATTTTTTATATAATTCTTTTAAATTTTTAAATTCTCCTGTTCTATAAGTATATCTGATTCCATCAAATCTTCCTAAGTTTGAACTAGCTTCAGCACAGGCAATAATGTAATATGATGCTAAAGAATATTTAGCAATATCTAATGAGAATTCTTCAATTTCTGCTCCTAATTTCTTATATCTATCAATTGCTTCATATAATTTTGCTTTTACCTCTTCATTGATTCCTTCAGCATAGAATTCTTTTGGAACACCAATTTTTAACCCTTTTACATCACCTTTTAAACATTTTGTATAATCTTTTTTCTCTGTGTCTACTGATGTGGTATCTTTTTTATCATGACCTACAATGATATTTAATAACATTGCTGCATCTCTAACATCTTTTGTAATAGGACCAATTTGATCTAATGATGAAGCAAAGGCAACTAATCCATATCTTGATACTAAACCATAAGTTGGTTTTAATCCTACTACACCACAAAATCCTGCTGGTAATCTAATAGATCCTCCTGTATCACTACCTAATGCCCAAGGTACCATATTGCTTGCAACGGCTGCTGCACTCCCTCCTGAAGATCCTCCTGGTACTTTATTTAAATTCCATGGATTTTTTGTTGGATAAAAATATGAATATTCTGTTGAACCTCCCATAGCAAATTCATCCATATTTAATTTTCCAAGGTTAATCATACCTTCTTGATTTACTTTTTCCATAACTGTTGCATCATATGGTGATACAAAGTTTTCTAACATCTTTGAACTGCAAGTTGTTTTTACACCTTTTGTACAAATATTATCTTTAATTCCTATTGGAATTCCTGCAAAAGCTCCCTTTATTTCACCTTTGTCTATTTTTTCTTGCATTTCTTCTGCTTTTTTAGTAGCATCTTCTGCTAATACTGTTACAAAAGCTTGTACATCTTTTTCTTTTTCAGCTATTCTATCTGTATATGCTTTTGTTATATCTTTTATACTTAATTCTTTACTTTTTAACTTTTCTTGTAATTCATGAACCGTTAATTCTGTAATTTCCATGCAATACGCCTCCTCTTTTTATTTCTTACTTTTTTTATAATCTTCTATTTTTTGATATAGCTGTGACCAGGAATAAACTCTCTCTATATTTTCATCTATAAAATCTTTATTCACAATCGTATCCATTATATATGTTTTAATTCCCACTTTTGCCATTTCTGTACAATTTTTGATATTATCATCTACAAATATATCTATACAATGTTCTTTTGCTGTAATGACTTTATTTTCAGAATTTAATATTAATTTATCATATGGAATATCATATTTTTTCAGCCACCCTTTGGTCAATTCTTCTATATTAAATTTTTCTGATGGAAATCTTGCTGTTATTAAATAAATCTGATTTCCTTCTTCTTTTAATTTTTTAATGTTCTCTATCGCATTTATCTTAGGTTTGACTTTCAATACAGTTTTTTCATAATATCTATTAAAAAATTCTTTATCTTGTTTCTTATCTCCATTACGAAAATTCGTACGATACATTTGTGCTATCATATCTCTATTGGTCTTTTCTCTATCTGTTACAATATCATGTATTGTATACTCTTGTACATACTTGAATAACACATCATATGTATTGGCTATTGTATCATCTATATCAATTCCTATATTCATTTCCTTCTCCTAATTGATAACTTTTGGTATTTTAAACATATTTTGTTCTTCACTTGGTGCATTCATAAATAAAGCTTTATTATCTTCAAATACCTCTACCTCGTCTTTTCTAAATACATTTTTTGCTTCATTAGCTCCTATGGTAATATCTAAATTTTCTGTATTCGCATTATTTACAATATTTGCAAAATCTAATATCTCCTGCAAATTATCTAAATATTGTTGAACTTCATTTTCTTCTAATGTTAAATTTGCTAAATTTGCAATATGCAAAATTTCTTCTTTACTTACTTGCATGTAATCATCTCCTATTCTCAATTTGCTTTTTATTATATACTGAAAACCTTAAAAAAACAAGTCAAAACGACTTGTTTTCATATTTTTTAATTATATATTAAATTGCTCTCGCTTTTACAATGACTCTTTCACTACTGTCATCTGTACAAGTAATCAATGTAATTTCTGTTCTTCCATCTGTATTTTGAGAAGTACAACTAACATCTTCTGGCATAACTGTATATTTGCTATATACTTCATATTCTACTGTGTTGTTATTCGCAAAATCTGTTATTTGTATAATATCTCCATTTACTAAAGTTGGCACCTTGCTAAAAAATCTTGAATTTCTATAATTATGCCCTACAATACAGTAATTTCCTACTGTATTGATTTCTGGTCCATGGAATTTTACTGGTGACATTTTTAATAATTCTGCTGTTTCTGCTTCTGAATCTGTTTCCCCATCTAGTATTCCATACTCTATTCCCAATTTAGGAATTGTTATTTTTCCATCTGTTACATATGTATAGCCTGATTGTGATTGTTGTTTTGTTTTAGTTACTGATTGAGTTTTATTAGAATTTGAAGTAATTACTGGAGTTTCCGTTCCATCATCTGTTGTATCATTCAGTACTGCAATTAATACATCACTATCCACAACTGTATTATCTTCTTGTTCTGCTTCTGCACTTGCTAAAATATCTTGCGACATAGCTTCTGCTTTATCTCTATCATATGCTGCATATATATATACAGATATTAGTACAATTAAGAAAAATACAGATAATATGAAATTTGCTTTATATACTTTTTTCTTTCTTTTTAATTCTGGTGTTATGTATAATTTCTTTGTTACTAATATTTGATTCATAAACCTCTCCATTTTATAATAAACTTTCTATATTATTATAACATGAAAATAAGGAAAATAAAATATCTTTATTGAATTTTTTTCAATTTCATTATATAATAGTTGTATATGCGGGTATAATTTAGTGGTAGAATGTCATGCTTCCGACCTGATAGCGTGGGTTCGATTCCCACTACCCGCTCCATAAATTACTCCCACGAAATTCTGAAATTACTTAAAATAAGTAATTATAGAACTTTGTGGGAGTATAATTTATAACCAATATTTAAGAAATTTATTCAATTACAATCCAAAGTTTACTATAAAAATTTTTACAAAATCGCTTGACTTTAGAACAAATGTTTGCTATACTATAAAAACAAAAAGCCTTTATTTCAGGAGAGTGATTATGTGAAAGAAGCTTATATAAAATGTTTGAAAAAATTACGAGAATTTAGAAAATGTTTAAATACAGAAAATGATTTAAAAAGAGGAAAACTATATTTTACTTGGATTAAAGACAAAACAGAAAAAATAGAAAATGAAAAAGATATTGATTATATTTATAAAAATATAGTGCAATATACACTAAGAAATTATAAAATTGATAAATATAGTTATGAACGATTAAATAAGCAATTGAAACATATTGTTAAAAATAAGTATACTTTAAAGAAGAATAATTACATATTTAATAATGCTAATATTTCTAAAGAAGATACAATGTTATTAACAAAAAAAGTATTACTAAAAAGAGGAAATGTTGTATGGATAGATTTTGGGTTTAATATAGGAAATGAATTTGGAGGAATGCATCCTGCTATCATATTAAAAAATTTTGATAATGAAATATTTGTATTGCCAATATCTTCTAAAAAACCTAAAGAATATAAAAAACTAGAACAAGATTATCACAATAAAAAGATAACACTTGAAGAATGTAAAAAGAAAAAGGGGCAAATTACTGAAATAGTACAAATAGACAATATATATAGATTTAAAGATATGATTAGATGGGCTAATATTACAAGAATGAAAAAAGTTAGTATATTAAGACTGAATTTTAATGGTACTATTGGTAAGGTTGATGGAAAATATTTAAGTACAATAAATGAAAAAATAAGGGAGGAATTTTTTGAATAAAACATTGACTTATGACATAAAATATAGTATCATAGTATTAGAAAGTAATCAATAAGGATTGCTGTGGGAGGAAC
>CASEIX010000030.1 GCA_949288095.1 uncultured Eubacteriales bacterium | reverse complement strand
TGTACAATATTGGAATTATTCTTTTGTGAATTGATATATAATTTTAGCAAGGAAATAAATTCCATATATTCTTTTTCAATAATATAGTTATTAACACTTTCAGATACAATGTCATCTAAAATAGCTGTATAGGCTTGAAGTCTAAAATTTATAAAACCATCTAATAATAAAACTTTGTTATCAGAAATATAGGATTATAAAGAATTATATAGAGCTTCAAATTTTTTATCAAACCATGCATAATATTCATCAGATAAAATATTGTAGCAATTTTTTAATATTTTTTCTTTTTCAAGTGCATCAAAATAAAAATAATTCTTATAAATAATTCTTTTCATAAGTATATCTTCAAACTCATCAACTATCATAAAAGATAAAAGGGTACTCATTTTAGAAAAAAAGTATGGGTAATCATTTTCAGAAACGTAATGAATGATAATATTTTTGTAATTTTTAAATTCATTTCTAGAAAAACATATATGTTTTATATCAGAGCATTTTAATTCGTTTAGTAGATAATCTAGTATTTTGGAATTATTTGTTTTTATACATAAAGATTTCATATACAAAAATACCCCTTTCTCATAAAACTAGTATCTACCAAACTTAAAAAACTTATACATTATTATATGATAAGAAAAAAATTAAGTGATGATTTTGGGGACGGAGCAAAAAATCATCATTTTTATAAAGATTTTTAATAAACTTTTTTATAAAATAAATGATGATTTTTTGCTCCGTCCCCAAAATCATTTTAATAATAAATCATGTAATCAATGTCTGGAAAGACACAGTCTTTTTTAGAAATATCTTTTAAGAAATCTTCATCAATATTATTTTCTTTTATTTGATAATACAATTTTGTAAATCGACCAATATGATCTTTGATTCTTTTTTTGGCGTAATCTACCATTGTACCATTTGTGATAATAAATAGCCAATCACTACTTTGTGCTAATAACAATTCTCTAGCACATTGATTTAAAGCTTTTTTCTTCAATCCTTTTGCATTTGGATATAAATGAGCAAGTTCACACATTCTATCACCTGCAACATGAAGATGTCTATGGGCATAGTCATTTGTTTGATTTAACCATACCTCGCTATATCCATTAGCACCCCAGCTAGAACGACAAGGGGAAGCAACTTGCATATTTGGATATTTATCAATATATTCAGATGGTGTAATTAGTTCAAAATTACAATCATCATAATAGATTTTTTTAAATAAAACATATAACCAATAAGGTCCTTCATACCACCAATGACCATATAATTCAGCATCATAAGGGCATAATATAATTGGCGGATTTTCTGTATATTGGGCAAGATTTTCAATTTGGGCATTTCTAGAATCAAAGAAATGACCAGCTTGCTTTTCAGCAGAATCTTTTGCCCATTGAAGATTGTAATAATCTTTAAATTCTGTTTTTCCTGTGATTCTATAATATTTGATACCTGTATGAACTCTAACACCGTTATGGGCAATATATGGTTTGATATAGTCATAATCAGCTTCATAACCAATATCACGGTAAAATTCTCTGTAATTAAAATCACCTGGGTAACCATTAATAGAACTCCATACTTGTCTTGAAGATTCTATGTCTCTACCAAAAGCAATCACACCTTCTGGGGAAACAATAGGAGCAAAGGTACCATACAAAGGTGTAGGGTCTGCATATAAAATACCATGTGTTTCAGTGATAATATAATCAATTCCAAATTCTTTTAGATATTTATCAGCTTCTGGTACATAACCACATTCAGGAAGCCAAATACCACGAGGTTTTCTTCCAAAATATCTTTCATATGTTTGTACACCAACAGCAATTTGTGCTTTTACGGTTTTTTCATTAACATATAATATTGGAAAATATCCATGTGTTGCACCACAAGTAATAATTTCTAATACACCAATATCTTGAAAATGTTTAAAACCTTGAATTAAATTACATTTATAAACATCTTTAAATAAATGTAAATCATTTGAATATCTATCATAATAGTAATGTGCTAAGTGATTTAAACGCTCATCACCAGCAGTTCTTTTAATTTCTTTTCCAGATAATTCAATCATTTGTTTTAAATAACGAATATATTTTCTTTGTAATAATTTATTATCTAACATAGAAAGTAGAGGAGGGGTCATAGACATTGTGATCCTAAAATTAACACCTTCATCTACTAGTTTTTGAAAATTTGTTAATAATGGTATATAAGTTTCAGATATTGCTTCATATAACCAAGATTCTTCTAAATAATCATCACTTTCAGGATGATGGATAAATGGAAGATGTGCATGAAGAACAAAACTAACATATCCTTTTTTCTCTTGCATTGAAATTCTCCTTTTATTGTTACTAAAATTTTTCTGTAAAATATTATTTTTTAATTTATAGATACAAATTAAAAAATGAATGAGACACTTTTGAATTGCAACCTCAAGTGCCTCAAGATTATTTGAATTTTGAAGAAAGATTTCCTGATGATGGATTATCAGAAGAAGGATTAGATACATCGTAAATTTCTTCAATATTTTCATTTTGATACATTGCTTTATACATATCATAAATATTATATATTTTGCCCATATTTCTGATAAAGGAAATATTTGCTGAAATTGGTTTTTCAATTTGGACACCAGTTTTTACATTCCTAAAATATACCATTTTTTGTTCTTTATTAAATAAGATATGGTCATTTGGTGACTCAATATCATTTGAGGTAGATATATAAATATAATCTGTATCAATTTTTGAAATTTCTTTAATAGGACGTCTACCTAATTCAATTTTATAATCACATTTGGCATCATTTACATGAAGATACCAACTATTTGCAAAATCATTAATATCAACTTCAAAGCTGTAATTCATGGTGGTATTGTGGATAATTAAAACTGGTTTTGTTGTTTCAAAAAAGTTTTCACCATATTGTTTTTTATAATTTTCTCTATCTTTATCAGAGATATCCCAATAAATAAATAAATTGGTAGGAGTTTGTGCCAATACTTTTACAACAGTTTGATTATAACGATATGGTAAATCATAATATTCTACAATATCTACTTTTGCTTTTTTTGTTGTACTACTTTTTCTTTTTGAGGTAGTGGTTTTTTTAGCAGTAGATTTTTTAGCTACTGTTTTTGTAGTTGCCTTTTTAGTTGGTGATTTTGTAGCTGGTTTCTTTTTTGCAGATGTTGATTTCTTTGATGTTGTTGATTTAACTGCTGTTGTTTTAGCTGTTGTTTTTTTTGCAACAGTTTTAGAAGTAGCAGATGATTTTTTTGCTACACTTTTCTTAGTAGTAGATTTTTTTGTATCTGTTTTTGCAACAACATCTTTTTTTGCAGTTGATTTTTTAGCAACAGATTTGGTTGCTTTTTTAGCTGGTTCTTTTTTGGTTGTTGCTGTTTTTTTCGTTGATATAACTGCATTTGTTTCTTCATTTATTTCTTTTGTTTTTCTTGGCATTCTATATCCTCCTATGTAAATCTCTAATATTTCCTTTATATATTATACTAAATAAAAAAGAAATTCAAGGGGATAATATGATTTTTTGAATTTATTTTTGAATATAAATTTTTCTTAAGAAATTTATTATAAAAATAATTGAGAAAAATAAAATTTAATATGCAAAAAAATCGTTAAGTCAAATACTTAACGATGTAAAAACTAAACATATAGTATCAATAAACAATAAGAAAGTCAATAGGTAGAAAAGATAAAAAAATAAAGATAAAAGAACTTTCAAATTATAAAAAAAGAAAACCGGAAATGTTTAATATGGTAAATATATCAAACATTTTCGGCTTTTTCTTTTATACCTTAAGTATTTGACTGAAGGAAATTTTAAAAATGAATAGAAAGGTAGAAAACTAAGGAAAAGAGGTATAAAAGATGAAAAAGGAAACAGGAATCACATTATTGGCTTTAGTAATAACCATTATTGTATTATTAATCTTAGCAGGAATTACCATAAATGCGATAACAGGAGATAATGGAATTATAGGAAATGCAGAACAAGCAAAAGAGGAAACAGAAATAGCTAATGAAAAGGAGATAGTAGAAAAAGCAACTGTGCAAGCAATGGGGAATAACAAGTATGGAAATATTGAAGAAAGTGAATTACAGGATGAATTAGACAAAGAAACAGAAGAAGGAAAAACAAAGGCAACAGATATAGGAGATGAAATTGAAGTTATATTTATTGATAGTAATCGATACTATATAGTGGATAAAGATGGAAATGTAGAAGGAGAATATCCTGTTAATAAAGACAAAAATCCAGGAGATTTTACAATAGGAGAAGAAGGAGAAACATTAGACGGAAGTACAGATCATCCATATGAAATTTCTTGCATAGAAGATTTAGTAGTATTATCTAATATATCAAGAGGAAAAGGAAATTATATAGAAAATGGAGAAATAAAAGAAGCAGAAAGAAATACATTTTCAGGCAAAAATTTTATACTAACTCAAACTTTAAATTTTAATTCGACAGTATCATATGCAGATTTATCAATGACATGGCGTTATGATGAAGAGGCAGAAGCATATGTAATAGATGAAAATAGTACACAAAATCTAAGAGATTTGCTAATGGACAAGAGGGGAGTAGGCTTTATGCCAATCAGTGATTCTAATGTGCTTAGGACACAAGCGTTTGCAGGAATATTTGATGGGCAAAATTATGAAATACAGAATTTATATGAAAATATAGAAGATGGAGGAGGGTTATTCAATAAATTAAATACAGCGACAATAAAAAATCTAGGATTAACCAATGTAGATATCATAAGTGGAGAGGTTGGAGGAATAGTTAAAGATAGTTATTTTACTGATTTTTATAATTGCTATGTTTCAGGGAAAATTAAGGGAACGCAAGTTGGAGGAATTGCTAATATAGCATCTGCAGGAAAAATTATAAATTGTTATAACTTATCAATGATAGAAAGTAGTGGTAGAGCTGGTGGGATAGTGGCATATGTTGATGCAGGTGGTTCTATAACAATAGTAAATTCATATAATAAAGGAGAAATTATTACAAATGGAACAAGTGTTGGATACCATACATCAAGCGGAATAATAGGAACAGCATATCATAGTAAAGGAACTAGAAATATAATTAATTCATGTAGTATAGGAGAAATTATATCGAAAACACTTACAGTAGGAAATTTTTATTATGCATCTGGAGAAGCAATAGTAGGACTTCAAAATTGTTACTATTTAGATACCATAGTAAATGAAAAAGTTATAGCAAATGAAAATTCCATTGCATTTTCTAAAGGAGATGAAAGTGTCATAAACAAATTAAATACATATGTCAAAGAACATAAAAATGATTATGCAATAGAATTATATACATGGAAGTTAGATTCTAATGGTTTACCAACATTTGAAAAATAAAATTTGAAAAAATAAAAGACCTTTTGTATAATATCAGTATATTATATAGGAGGTTTTTAATATGGTGGAGAAAATTAATCAATTGACAGTAAGAGTAGCAGGCATTGTTCCCATGAATGGTGGATTTGTATTAATGCATAGAAAAAATGTCATAAGAAATAAAGATTATCAAGAATACTATACTTTTCCCGGAGGACACTTAGAAGGGGGAGAAACATTAGAAGAAGGTGTGATAAGAGAAATCAAAGAAGAATTTGGTATACATGTAAAAGTAGTGAGAAAATTGTATGAATTAGAAAATAGTAGAGTCAATATGAAAGAATATTTCTTTTTATGTGAATATGTAGATGGAGAATTTGGAACAGGCGATGGAGAAGAATTTTCAAATAATCCAGAATATAAAGATTCAGGAGAATACATTCCAGAAATTGTGGGAAGAGAAAAAATATCTGACTTAATTTTATTACCCTTAGAAATAAAGGAAAAATTTGTACAAGATTTACAAGAAAGAAAAATATAGAAAAATATGTTCGAAAAAAATTAAAAAAATCAAAACTTATGTTTGACATTTTTTTGTTTGTATGATATGATGAGACAAAATAGGAGAATGGAGTGAAGAAAATGCCAAAAAAGAAACCTGAATTAAATAGAAGAGAAAAATCAATTTTACATTTTATTGAAAAACAAATCATGACACAAGGATATCCACCATCAGTAAGAGAAATTGGAAAAGCTGTTGGATTGAACTCAACAGCAACTGTGCATGGTTATTTAGCCAAACTAGAAGAAAAAGGATATATTAAGAAAAAAGATAAAAAAGGAAGAACTTTAAGATTATTAAAAGGCGCTTCTGGAGAGTCTAAAGTAACATCAAGTAAAGATTTCTATACACAAAAAGAATTAGTTGAAGTTCCTATTATCGGAAAAATAACAGCAGGGGAGCCAATATTAGCAGTAGAAAATGTAACAGATACTTTTCCAATTCCAATTGATTTTGTTGGAAATTCAGAAAGCTTTATGCTAACTGTTAGAGGAGAAAGTATGATTGAAGCAGGAATTTTAGATGGAGACTATATTCTTGTAAAAAGACAAAATACAGCCAATAATGGAGAAATTGTTGTTGCCTTAATTGGCGATGAAGCAACAGTTAAAACATTTTATAAAGAAGCAGACCATATCAGACTACAACCAGAAAATTCTACAATGGATCCCATTATTGTACCAGAGTGCGAGATATTGGGAAAAGTTGCGGGTGTGTTTAGAAAAATGTAAACATCAAATAAAATTCACAAAAATTTCACAATATAAATATTGACTAATGACACTGTGTCACATATAATAAAATATACAGTGTCATTTAATTTTGTCTAAAAATGGTTTATAGATATATCCTAAAAATCTAAATAAAGGAAAGAAGGAGAGAGATATGCTAAAAGTATTAAAAAACTTAAAAAAGTCACTAGGAGCAGTTATTGTAATTGTTATCTTACTTTGTATACAAGCAGCAACAGATTTAGCATTACCAGATTATACTTCAAAAATTGTAAATGAAGGTATACAAGCTGGTGGAATTACCAGTCCTATACCAGAAATTATTTCCAAAGAAGATATGGACAATATGTTAATCTTTACAGATAAAGATGATGAAATATTAGAAAATTATACAATGGTTTCAACAACGAACAATACATATGAAACACAGGAAAAACATGAAGAGCAAGTTATAAAAGAATATTTTGGAAAAGAGTATGAAACCAAACAGGATACCATTTATATATTAAAAGATTTAAGTGAAGAGCAAGAAGAAAGTTTATCAGGAATCATGATAAATCCATTAATGGAATTAACAGCTATTACAAATGAAGAAACAGCCAATCAAATAAAAGAACAATTATTACAACAAGTTCCAGAAGTACAAAGACAATATATTCAAAATATGTCTCTAATGGAAATGATTGAGCAAATGCCAGAAGAACAAAGAAATCAAGTTTTATCAGAATTTACGAAAAAGATGGAAGACATGAGTGATTCTATCAAAGAACAAGCAGCAGTTTCATCTGTAAAACAAATCTATATCAATGCGGGAATTAACACAGATGACATTCAAAATAACTATATTTTAAAAACTGGTTTACAAATGCTAGGAATTGCATTAATTACAATGGTATGCGCAGTAACGATTATGTTATTATCATCAAGAGTAGCAGCTAAATTAGGAAAAACATTAAGAGAAAAAGTATTTAAAAAAGTCATGACATTTTCCAATGCAGAATTAAATCAATTTTCAACAGCATCCTTAATTACACGTAGTACCAATGATGTGCAACAAATACAAATGTTAATTACCATATTATTTAGGGTAGTTGTATATGCACCAATTATTGGTATAGGAGGATTCCTTAGAGTATTAACAACAACAGATAATTCGATGGCATGGATTATTGGAATAGCAATATTAGCAATTTTATTGATTGTAGGAACTTTATTTGCCATTGCAATGCCAAAATTTAAAAAATTGCAAGATTTAATAGACAAATTAAATGAAGTTTCAAGAGAAATCCTTACAGGATTGCCAGTTATTAGAGCTTTTAATAAAGAGAAAAAGGAAGAAGCTAGATTTGATGTAGCCAATAAAGATTTAATGAAAACAAATTTATTCGTAAATAAAGCCATGTCAATGATGATGCCTTTATTAATGTTCATTATGAACTCAATCATGATATTGATTGTTTGGGTAGGTGGTCACAATGTAGACCAAGGTGTTATGCAAGTGGGAGATATGATGGCATTTATTCAATATACAATGCAAATCGTTATAGCATTCTTAATGATATCTATGATTTCTATTATGCTTCCTAGAGCAGAGGTTTCTGCAAGAAGAATTAATGAAGTGATAGAGGCTAAGCCAAGCATTACAGATAAAAAAGAAACAAAGAAATTTAATCCAGATAAAAAGGGATTAGTAGAATTTAAAAATGTTTCCTTTAGATATCCAGATGCAGATACAGAAATTTTAGAGGATATTAACTTTACAGCAGAACCGGGAAAAACAACAGCCATTATCGGTAGTACAGGAAGTGGTAAATCAACCGTTGTCAATTTGATACCAAGATTTTATGATGTCACAGGGGGAGAATTGTGCATAGATGGAGTCAATGTAAAAGATGTATCACAAAAAGATTTAAGAGATATTATTGGATTTGTACCACAAAAAGGAGTGTTGTTCTCAGGAACTATCGAATCTAATATTAAATATGCAGATGAAACCATGTCAGATGAAAGAATGGTGGAAGCAGCAGAGATTGCACAAGCAACAGAATTTATCGAAGGAAAAGAAAACAAATACCAAGACCCAATTGCACAAGGTGGAGGAAATGTATCAGGTGGTCAAAAACAAAGATTATCAATCGCAAGAGCGATTGCAAAAGATCCAGAAATTTTTGTATTTGATGATAGTTTTTCAGCCTTAGACTTTAAGACAGATAGTGCTTTAAGAGAAGCACTATCTACCAGAACAAAAAATAAAACCGTGATTATTGTTGCCCAAAGAATTAGTACCATTTTGAATGCAGACAAAATTATCGTTTTGGAAGAAGGAAAAATGGTAGGAATGGGGACACATGAAGAATTAATGAAACATAATGAAACCTATAGGCAAATTGCCTTATCACAATTGTCTGAAGAAGAATTAGGCGAGAAAGGAGGTAAGTAATATGCCGGGACCAATGAGAGGACCTAGAGGAGGTCAAACAACAGAGAGAGCAAAAGATTTTAAGAAAACAACAAAAAAATTAATAAAATCATACTTAGTAAAATACAAAATTCCCATTATCATTGTTATGATATTTGCCATTGGTAGTACGATATTTACGATTGTAGGACCTAAAATATTAGGAAATGCAACCACAGAAATCTTTAATGGATTGGTTAGCAAATTAAGTGGTGGAACAGGTATTGATTTTGGAAAAGTTGGTCAAATTGCTTTAACATTATTAGGATTATATGTCATTAGTGCATTATTCTCTTTTGTACAAAGATTTTTAATGACAAATGTAGCACAAAAAATCACCTATAAATTAAGAAATGATGTAGCCATCAAAATTAATAAATTACCAATGAAATATTTTGATAAAAAGACACATGGAGAAGTATTATCTATTATCACAAATGATATTGACACATTAAGTATGAACTTAAACCAAAGCATTACAGAAATTATTACATCTATATGCACTATTATTGGTATATTGATTATGATGTTTTCTATCAGCTGGCAAATGACATTAATTTCATTAGTTATCTTGCCAATAGCAGGAATATTAGTAACCTTTATTGTTAAAAAATCACAAAAATATTTTACAAGACAACAAGACTACTTAGGACATGTCAATGGTCAAGTAGAAGAAATCTATGGTGGATTAAATATTGTAAAAGTATTTAATGCAGAAGAAAAAGTCACAAAAGATTTTGAAAAAGCAAATGATGAGTTATATCATTCTGGATGGAAATCACAATTTTTATCAGGTTTAATGCATCCAGTTATGAACTTTATATCAAATGTAGGATATGTAGCAGTAGCCGTAGCTGGTGGGTATTTAGCAATTCGAGGAACCATTACAGTAGGTAATATTCAAAGCTTTATACAATATAATAGGCAATTTACTCAGCCAATCAACCAATTGGCACAAATTTCTAACATGTTACAAGCCATGATGGCAGCAGCAGAAAGAATTTTTGAGTTCTTAGAAGAACCAGAAGAAGTTGTAACAGCAAAAGGAAATATAGATACTTCTAAATTAAAAGGAAATGTAGAATTTAAACATGTTAAATTTGGATATGCCCCAGAAAGAACCATCATCAATGATTTTAATGCAAGTGTCCATGAAGGACAAAAAATAGCCATTGTTGGACCAACAGGAGCTGGAAAAACCACCATGGTAAAATTGTTAATGCGTTTTTATGATGTTACAGATGGAGAAATTGATGTGGACGGTCATAATGTAAAAGACTTTGATAGAGGCGAACTTCGTAAAATGTTTGGTATGGTTTTACAAGACACCTGGTTATTTGGTGGAACAGTAGAAGAAAATATCAAATATAGTAAAGAAGATGCCACAGATACAGAAGTGGTAGAGGCAGCAAAAGCAGCACATATACATCATTTTATCAAAACATTACCAAATGGATATCATTCATTAATCAATGAAGAATCAACCAATATATCAGCAGGTCAAAAGCAATTACTTACCATTGCCAGAGTCATATTAGCAGACCCTAAAATCTTAATATTAGATGAAGCAACAAGTTCAATTGACACAAGAACAGAAATACAAATCCAATCAGCTATGGATAATCTAATGAAAGGAAGAACAAGTTTTATCATAGCCCATAGATTATCAACCATAAAAAATGCAGATTTAATTTTAGTAATGAATCATGGAGATATCGTAGAGCAAGGTACACATGAAGAGCTACTTGCAAAAAACGGATTTTATGCTGATTTGTATAATTCTCAATTTGAAGAAGTGGAAGAATAGAAAATGGGACAATTGGGGACGTTTCTTTTTGGACATTTTGAAGAAGAATAAAAGATAATGAAAATATTAAGATAATATGAAAAAATAAATGAATAAAAGGCATCGAAAGATGCCTTTTAAATTTAGTTTATTTAAATATGGCGAATATGCCATATTTAGAATTATTAATTTCTTCTCTTTCCAAAAATAGAAAGAATTCTTAAGAAAATGTTGATAAAATCAAGGTATAATTGCATTGCACAATAAATATATATTTTTTCTTGGTTAATATCAGGTTCTAATTGTAAAGCTTTAATTTTATTAATGTCATAAATAGTAACTCCAAAAAATACTGCTAAAATTACCCAATCTAGTATTAAGTCAAACATAGAGCTTTTAAAAATAAATAAGTTAACTAAGCTAAGAATTAGACCAATAATTAAAAATACGGTTAAATAAGTTCTCCATTTACTTAAATCTTTGTTGGTTTTGTATCCAATCAAACTTAAAATACCAAAAATCAAAGCAGAAGCAATAAATAAAGTAATGATGGAGTTTAATTCAAAAACAGCAAAAATAACAGACAATGTGACTCCATTTAGTGCAGCATATACAAAATACAGGATACCAACAATAACTGGTGGTAATTTTCTAAATAGAAGACTAAATAGCAAAACAGCAATAACTTCTATAATAAGTAATCCTGTAAAAGAACCTTCTAATGCGATTGTATAAAATAATCCTGAAGAATAGGTATACCAAGCGATAAGTGCTGAACCCAGTAGACCAAGAAACATCCAGAAAAATGTTTTTCCGAAAAGTTTATTCTCAGTAGGCATATTTTGTACTTCGTTTTCTTCCATATCAAAACCCCTTTCACTATTATATAAATTTAGTATACAAATAAAAAAGAAAATATGCAATATATACAAATAAATTCTTAAAATATCGTTAACATTCTTGAATTTATAATTAAAATATGTCATAGTAAAGTAAATTAAAGATTTTAATATTGAGAAAAAGAAAAAAGGGACAAAAAAGAAACGTCCCCAATTGTCCCAAAAGGAGAACGATAAATGAAACAGAAAATAAAGAAAGAATTAAAGAATTTAGCAGATGAGAAATATAGAGAATTTCATACAGGTTTATGCCCACGGTATAGGCAATATTTTAGGTGTGAGAGTGCCAATTCTTAGAGATTATGCAAAGAAATTAGCAAAAGAATATGAAATTCATGATTTACTAACATATATTGATAATGAATATTATGAAGAAATTATGCTACAAGGTATGCTGATTGGATTAGAAAACGACAAAGATAAAAATAAAGTAAAAAATAAAGATATACGAAATATAAAACATATATTGAAAGATATAGAAGAATTTGTTCCAAAAATTGATAATTGGGCGGTCTGTGATGTGTTTTGTGCAGGATTAAAAATAACGAAAAAATACAAAAAAGAAATGTGGGATTTTTTGCAGACATATGTAACATCAGATAAAGAATTCGAAATTCGATTTGGTGTGGTGATGATATTAGACTATTATATAACAGAAGAATATTTAGAGAAGAATTTTGACATATTTGATCATATAAAAAGTGATCAATATTATGTTCAAATGGCAGTAGCTTGGGCAATATCTATTTGTTTAATTAAATTTTATGATAAAACAATAAAATATCTAAAACATGCTAAGGTAGATAAATTTACATATAATAAGGCATTGCAAAAAGCAATAGAATCTTATCGAATAACAGGTGAGCAAAAAGCAGAATTAAGAAAAATGAAAAAAATCTAAAATTATATTTGATAAATATTTTTTTTATGTTATAGTAATAAGGAAAATTATATAATGAATTGTATAATGAAAAGAAAAATTTTTATGCAATCAAACAAAAAATAAAATGAAGTACAAAGGAGATAAGAATGGGAAGAGGAAGAAGAGAATTAGGGAAAGAACCAAAAGTAAAAAATATGAAAAAGGCAAAAAGAATGACGGCAGAAGAAGTAGAAAAAAAGAAAAAATGGATTATTAGAACAGGAATTATCATATTAGCCATTATCATATTGTTTAGTATTGCCATGATAGCAAATAACTTTATTATATTAGATAATAATACAACAACCAATTTAATTATTAATAATAAGAATGTAACATCAAATTTAAAAAATGAAATTATACAAGAAGATGGTGTTATATATTTATCAGAAGATGATATTGCCAATTTTTTTGATAAATATATTTATTTAGAAGAAGAAAATAATAAAGTGATTACGACTTATCATAAAAAGATAGCAGAAGTTAGTTTAGAAGAAAATGTGATTAATATTAATGGAGCGGACAAAACAACATCTGCACATGCTATGGAAAGAGATGGGGTTATCTATATACCTATTTCCGAAATGACAGAAGTATATGATATAGAAATTGGTAATATAGAAAAAACAAAAATTATCACAATGGATTCACTAGATGAAGAACAAAAAAAGGCAATAGTGACTTCTAATTTAGCAGTAAAATCTTCAACAAATTTTATAGCAAGAACAGTTGATAGAGTAAAAGAAGGAGACGCTGTTGTTGTCATTTCTTCTGATGGAGGTAATTCTAGAATTAGAACAGAAAATGGAAAAATTGGATACATAAAAACCAATAAATTAGCAAATGAATATACAGTTAGAGAAGATATGCCAGAAGAAAAACAAGTTGAAGGAAAAATCAATATGACATGGGATTATTATTCAGAAGTTGGAAGTGCACCTGATAGAACAGGAACAACGATAGATGGTGTCAATGTCGTATCGCCAGCCTTCTTCTATATAGATGAAAATGGAAATTTTAGAGAAAATGTAGGAGAAAGTGGAAAAGCATATGTGGATTGGGCACATAGCAATGGATATAAAGTATGGCCAATGGTATCTAATGCAGTAGCAGCAAAAGAAAGTTTAGAAATCACATCAGATATTATGAATCATTATGCAAATAGAAAAGAATTGATAGAACAAATTGTAGATGCATGTGTAGCATATGACTTAGATGGAATTAATATAGATTTTGAAAATATGAAACAAGAAGATGCGGATGTATATTCAAGATTTATTATAGAACTAACACCAAGATTAAATGAAATAGGAATGGTAGTTTCAGTAGATGTAACAGCACCAGATGGTGGTGAAACATGGTCAATGTGTTTTGATAGAAATGTCATTGGAGATGTAGCAGACTATATTGTATTTATGGCATATGACCAAAATGGTATTTCTAGTACAACAGCAGGAACAACAGCAGGATATAATTGGATAAAATTAAACTTGGTAAAATTCTTACAAACAGAAGAAATCGATTCAGATAAATTAATATTGGGAATTCCGTTCTATACAAGAATTTGGACAGAAAATGCCAGTGGAGGAGTTGTGAGAAGTTCAACAGTAAATATGGAAGATATAGAAGAAGTTTTACCAGATGATGTTCAAAAAACATGGGATGATGAATTAAAGCAATATTATGTAGAATATCAAGATGGAGAATATACAAGAAAAATGTGGATAGAAGATGTAGAATCATTAAAAGCAAAAATTTCACTAGTTCATGAAAATAACTTAGCAGGAGTAGCATCTTGGCAAAAAGGAATGGAAACAGAAGATGTATGGCCAATGCTAAAACAAGAATTGGAACGATAGGGACGTGTCAAATCGTTCCAAAATGGAACAAAAGGGACAGACCATCAGAATTTCTAAAATAGAATAGATAACGAAAGACGACAGATTTTCTAAGAGAATTTGTCGTTTTTTTAATAATATATACATCATATTTTTATGAGAAGAGGTAATTGTAATGATTAATTTGGAGTTATATAGAATTTTTATAGTAGTAGCAAATAAACAAAATATAACAAATGCTAGTAAAATTTTAAATATTTCACAACCAGCAGTAACAAAACATATACAAAATTTAGAAGAACTATTAAACCAAAAATTATTTACTAGAACAAACAAAGGATTAATTCTAACTAGTTTTGGAGAAGAGCTGTATCAAAAATTGAAGGAACCAATTCGTGAAATCATAGAAATAGATAAACAATATGCTAAAATAAAAAGCATACACGTTGGTTCACATAATCACTTATTAAACAAAATATTCGGAAAATGTATTAATAGATTTTACTTAGAATATGGAAATGTGGATTTAAACATTGAAAATTATGAGACAGATAGAATGCTAAAAATGTTAGCATCTTACGAACTAGATATTGTTTTTTCAAAAAAAGTAGAAGGTATGAAATATAAAAATATACAATATAGAAAATTAGGATATTTACATGACATTTTTATTATACACAAAAATATGGTAGATGTTAAAGAAAAGTTACAAAAAGAAATGTTGAAAGATAAAATTATTTATGTTCCAAGAACCTATGCACAAACAGTTAAACGATTATATAAATTGATGCAAGGAGAATCATTAAATTTAAGAAATTCCAGTTATAATACTATATTAGAATTGGTGAGTAAGACTAATGCAATAGGGTTTATTACAAAAGAGTATATTGATAAAGAAGCTTTGGAAAAACGTAACTTGAAGGAAATAGAATTTGAAAATGGATTAGAGCCAGTTGAATTTGGTATTTACTTAAATGATAAACACTTTAAGGAATTAAATGGATTAGTTAAAATCATAGAAGAACAATTTGACTATAAATAAAAGTTATGACAACATTCTAAAAATGTATTTTACAACAAATTTTCTACATGATAATATTATTATGTTAATAATGTAAAACAAAATAATTTAGTTAGGAGGATTTTTTATGTATCGGGAGTTATATGGGCAGTTAGAGGATTGTAAAGACTATGTAGAGGACAAAAATCATAAAACATTTGCATGGATGGAGTATCCATTTAGTCTTATATTTGAAAATAAGACTAATTATCATTTAAAAATTTGGAAAAAAAGAAAGATAGGAGTAAGCGAAATAAAATTGGATTCAAAACAAACAGTAGAAATCATTTTTAATGACTGGAATGAAGAAAACTTGAAAGTCGAGGCAATCGATGTACCATTATGCTGTTACTTTAAAATTCAAAGTGGTATCATGATAGAAAGAGAGTGGATAGAAAAGAAAAAAGAGATTAAAGAATATTTAGTACCGATTTTTCATATGGGAAAAATTGAATTGATAATATCTGAAAATCCAGAACCTAATCTAGGAAAAGTACCACAATATACAATAAAACCATTGAAATTAGAAAAATTTGATACCATGGAAGTACTAGTGAAAAATTGCACAGAGTATGATCTTCTTTTTTTAATGGGAGACAATGTTTTAGCAAAAAGCAAGAGTGGAGAAGAAAAGAAAATCATTTTACCCAGAAACAGAACTGTATATATAGATACAGAATTAGAAGAAATAGTATATGAACCATATTTTTCAAATGATTTTGAGAAAAGAAAGGTACTCCGAGTAAATGGATGTTGTTTAGAATTCGAATATGCAAGAGTAGCTAAACAACATAATATGTATGGACCTATATTGGAAGAACCATATATTCGTTTTCTTTACGTAGACTGCAAAGAGGAAAAAAAGCTAACAGAAATGAAAATCCGATGTTGGACAATTGATTGTAGACTAGAATAAAAGGGATACAAAAAATAAAAGTTAAAACTAAATTGAAAAAATTAGAAACATGGCAAAATTTTTATAAGGTTGTCATGTTTCTAATTTTTTAATATAAATTCCTATAAATTTAAGTTGATAAATCCTTGACAACAGCGATTTCAATGGTATAATACTAATAAAGTGACACTTTGGAGGGATTTTGACGAATGCAAAAGGAAAATGTATTTTTTTCTGTGGACAAATTTGATGAAATGACAGATGAACAAATTGTATTAGAGGTACAAAAGGGCGATAAACAAGCTTTATCATATTTAATGAATAAGTACAAAGAATTGGTGAACATAAAAGTCAGTAAATACTTTATGGTTGGGGCAGAAAGAGATGATATTGTTCAAGAAGGTCTAATAGGATTATTTAAAGCAATCAAAATGTTTAAAAAGGATAAAAACAATAGTTTTAAATCCTTTGCAAATATGTGTATTGAAAGACAATTAATAACAGCGATAAAATCTTCAACAAGACAAAAGCATATGCCATTAAACTCTTATTTATCATTAAATGCTTCAGCATATGACAATGAAGAAGAAAATGGAATAGAATTGATTAATACATTAGATAATAAAACGGTAGAAGATCCATTAGAAACAGTGATGAAAAAGGAATATTATGAACAAATTGAAAGTTCAATGGAAAAATCTTTAAGTAATTTTGAAAAACAAGTTTTAGATGGATATGTAAAGGGATATAGTTATGTAACAATAGCAAAACAATTAGATTCCCCTGTAAAATCAGTAGATAATGCGATACAAAGAATTCGAAAGAAAGCAATTAAAAATATGTTAAACGAAATTTAAGGGAAATTGAGAACGAATCGGGAAATTGGGGAGGGACTCATTTTTCCCTTTTTTCAATATTATAAATAATTAAAAATATAGAATATAAAACCATTACACAATTTTGTATAAGCTAAATTTTTAATTTCAAATTTAGATACGCAAAATCGTTTCATTTTTTATATTCTATATTTTTTATTCTAATTAAATTCGAAAAAGGGAAAAATGAGTCCGTCCTCAATTTCCCTTTTCTGGGGCTTCTAACGGGAATTGAACCCGTGACCTCAGCCTTACCAAGGCTGCACTCTACCAACTGAGCTATAGAAGCAAATATTAAATTTAAAATAAAAAAGTAACATTTCTTACATATCATATTTTTGAATGTCATGTAAAGTGTCATGTAAATCGTAATAGATTATACAATAGAAAAAAACAAAAGTAAATATTTCTATTGACTTTTTTTAAAAAAAGTTATAAAATAAGTAACATAAGATAAAGACAAGTAAGAGAAAAAGTAAAATAAAGGTTATCTAAAGAGAGGATTGGTTATTAGCTGAAAGCCAATCTAGAAAAACATATTTGAAAAACTACCTCTTCAAGTTTTTGGTGAATAAGCCAAACGTGTAAGATACGTTATCATCTTTTAATTAAGTGAAAAATAGGATGGAACCGTGTATATATAATGCACTCCTATGGATAAAAAATCCATGGGAGTGTTTTGTTATGTTTTTATATAATAGCTTTGGAAGAAGAGAAGCAGAAGGAATGATATTTAGGATATTAGAAAGAAAGTTTTGCAGTCTATCTTTATTAAGAAATCCAAGAACATTGGAGGATCTTGTAAATCAACTTGAAAAATATTGTATACATTGGTACTCGCCTGAAACGCCATATGTAAGCGATATAGAATATACAAGATGTATACTTCCTCGTATGGAAATGCTAGTGGATAATGATCATCATTTTAAAGTAACAGACAATGGAAATATACTTGTTTCATTACCATTATTACAAGAAGATGGTAGAGGAAATCATGAAACCAAAAAGGATATTCAATATAATCATTTAGAAGAAGGGAAGATAGAAAAAGTAAGTATATATGATCATAGAAGACATGGAATAGATAGATTATTTAAAAGTATAAGATGTGTGTATGATAATAATGGAATTGAAACAGAAAGAGAACTCGAGATGTTGAAAAGAAATCAGGATGGTTCCAAAACAGTTTATTTTTTCAAGGAAAGATTGCAAGATTATCCTCATATTATTAAAATAACTCGAAATGCTAAGCCAATAAAAGAAGGTGGAAGAGTAAGTTATTATGATATACGAGGTAGTTGGCAAATAGAAGATTTAAATCAAAGGAAAGGAACAAAAATAGAAGAAAAGGATATAAAAGGTTTGACAGAAGAAGAGAAGCAGGAAATACTTAAAAGACAATGGAATCCTATGTATCAGCAAGGAATAAAAAGATTGATGAGGATAGGACTAGAGCCAGAAGTAAGATAAATAATAATATATAAATAATAAAGGAGGTTTTATTATGTTAAAAGTTACATTAAAAGACAATTCTAAGATAGAGGTGGAAAAAGGAACTAGCATTTTGGAGGTGGCAAAAAAAATTAGTGAAGGATTAGCAAGAAATGCAACTTGTGGAGAAGTAGATGGAGAAGTAAAAGACTTAAGATATGAATTACAAGAAGATTGCAATTTGGTAATACATACATTTCAAGAAGATGATTTAGAAGGGAAAAAAGCATATTGGCATACAACATCACATATTATGGCACAAGCTGTAAAAAGATTATTCCCAGATGTAAAATTTGCTATTGGACCAAGTATTGATAATGGTTTCTATTATGATTTTGATGTAGAAACACCATTTACAGATGAAGATAAAGCAAAAATTGAAGAAGAAATGAAAAAAATTATCAAGGAAGATATAGAAATTGAAAGATTTTCATTACCAAAAAAAGAAGCACTAGAACTTATGAAAGACCAACCATATAAAGTAGAATTGATAGAAGAATTACCAGAGGGAGAAGAAATCAGTTTCTATAAACAAGGTGATTTTACAGATTTATGTGCAGGTCCTCATTTACTTAGCACAGGAAAAGTAAAAGCAGTTAAAATTCTTTCATCTTCAGGTGCTTATTGGAGAGGAAGCGAAAAAAATAAAATGCTTCAAAGAATTTATGCCATTTCATTTCCAAAGGCTAGTCAACTACAAGAATATCTAGATTTCTTAGAAGAAGCCAAACAACGTGACCATAGAAAAATCGGAAAAGATTTAGACATCTTTATGACACATAAATTAGTTGGATCAGGACTTCCAATGTATCTACCAAATGGAGCAACAATCAGAAGAATACTAGAAAGATATATTCAAGATAAAGAAATTTCTTTAGGATATGCCCATGTTTATACACCATCACTTGCCAATGTGGATTTATATAAAACTAGTGGACACTGGGATCATTACAAAGAAGACATGTTCCCTGTTATGAAAATGGATAATGAGGAAATGGTATTAAGACCTATGAACTGTCCACATCATATGTTGATATATAAACATCAAATGCATTCCTATAGAGATTTACCAATTCGTATAGGAGAATTAGCACATGATTTTCGTTATGAATCAAGTGGAAGCGTTTGTGGACTAGAAAGAGTTCGTCAAATGTGTCAAAATGATGCACATCTATTTGTTAGACCAGACCAAATCAAAGAAGAAGTAGGAAGAGTTCTAAATTTAATCAAAGAAGTTTACCAAAAAGACTTTGGATTCCCAGAATCAGCCTTTAAATATAGATTATCATTAAGAGATAAAGCCAATAAAGAAAAATATATTGATAATGATGAAATGTGGGAAACTGCAGAAAGTCAGTTAAGAGAAATCTTAAAAGAATTAAATATTGACTTCTATGAAGCAGAAGGAGAAGCCGCTTTCTATGGACCTAAAATTGATATTCAAATTAGAACAGCATTAAATCATGATGTGACAATTCCAACTTGTCAATTAGATTTCGCTTTACCAGAAAGATTTGAATTAGAATATATAGGAGAAGATGGAAAAGCACATAGACCAGTGGTTATTCATAGAGCCATTTTAGGAACTTCTGATAGATTTATTTCTTTCCTATTAGAAGAAACGAAAGGAAATTTACCTGTATGGATTGCACCTATACAAGTAAAAATCTTACCAATCACAGATAATCAACATGAATATGCGTATAGAGTAAAAGAAGCATTACAAGAAAAAGGTATTCGTGTAGAAGTGGATGATAGAAATGAAAAAACAGGATATAAAATTCGTGAAGCACAATTGCAAAAGATTCCATATATGTTGATTGTTGGTGAAAAAGAAGTAGAAGGAAATACCGTATCTATTCGTTCAAGAGAAGAAGGCGATATGGGAGCAAAATCAGTAGAAGAATTTATAAAAGAGATTTTAGAAAAGATAGATAGTAAAAAATAATTTGAAAATAGTTGACACTAATAGTATTTTATGGTAAAATAGGTAACTGTAATCCGCTTAGTCAAGGTACCAAAACACTGACAAAAGCAGACAGTTACCTTTTTTAAGGATTAGCGAGTATACAAATAAGGGAGGTGCATTTTAGATGTACGCAATAATTGAAAGCTGTGGAAAACAATACAAAGTAGCAGAAGGAGATGTTGTATTTTTCGAAAAACTAGATGCAGAAGAAGGTAAAAAAGTTACTTTTGATAAAGTAATCCTAGTTTCAGATGAAGGAAAAGTACAAGTTGGAAATCCTTATGTGAAAGGTGTAAAAGTAGAAGGAAAAGTAGTTTCTCATGGTAAAGGTAAAAAAATCATTGTTTTCAAAATGAAAGCGAAAAAGAATTATAGAAGAAAACAAGGACATAGACAACCATATACAAAAGTAGAAATTACATCAATCAAAACAGCTGCTAAGAAAACAGAAACAAAAGCAGCAAGTGCAAAAGCTGAAACAAAAAAAGTTGCTGAAAAAGCAGAAGCTTAATTATTTTTAGAATAATCAAAATGAGATATAAAAAATCTGAACCGAAAGGAGTGAAAGAGCATGGCTCATAAAAAAGGTCAAGGTAGTAGCCATAACGGTAGAGAGAGTGAATCAAAGCGTCTTGGAGTAAAAAGAGCTGATGGTCAATTCGTTCTAGCTGGAAATATCTTAGTAAGACAAAGAGGAACTAAAGTACATCCAGGAACAAATGTAGGTAAAGGTAGTGACGATACTTTATATGCATTAGTAGATGGAACAGTTAAATTTGAAAGAAAAGGTAGAGATAAAAAACAAGTTAGTGTTTATCCAGTAGAATCATAAAATATATGGGAAAGGAATCAAGTTATAAACTTGGTTCCTTTTTTTGGGACAATTGGGGACATTTCTTTTTGGACATTTTTATTAAGTTTCATATTACAAAATATATGACATATGAATTTAACCTATTCCATTTCTTATTTAACATTCATAAGTCTATATATAATCTTCTATAATACATATTTAAAAATGTCCAAAAAGAAATGTCCCCAATTGTCCCCAATTGTCCCAAAAATTATTCAAAATATTTCTAAAAAAGCATTTACATTTTGAAAAAATTTGTATAAAATATATTAAAATGTGTTAATTTGTCATAAACGAAAGAAAATCAAAAATGAAAGGGAGTATATCAATGAAAATATTGATGTTAACATGGGAATACCCACCAAGAGTAGTAGGAGGAATTGCAAGGGTTGTATATGATTTATCAAGAACTTTAATAAAAGATGGTCATGATGTAACAGTTGTTACCTATAAAGATGGAGATGCACCATATTTTGAAGATGATAAAGGTGTAAAAGTATATAGAGTAGATAATTACATGATAAATCCAAATAATTTTATAGATTGGATTATGCAATTAAACTTTAATTTAATAGCAAAAGCAAATGAGATTATCGCAGAACAAGGAAATTTTGATGTGATTCATGCACATGATTGGTTAGTAGCATATGCAGCAAAAACATTGAAAAATTCATACAATATACCAATTGTTGCAACAATACATGCAACAGAATCTGGAAGAAATAGTGGGATTCATGACGAAACACAAAGATATATTAATGATACAGAATGGATGTTAACATATGAAGCTTCAGAGGTAATTGTTAATAGTAATTATATGAAAAATGAATTACAAAGATTATTTGGATTACCTTATGAAAAAATCAATGTCGTACCAAATGGTGTGAATTTAAATTTATTTAATGGAATAGAAAGAGATTATACATTTAGAAGAAGATTTGCAATGGATAATGAAAAAATCATATTATTTATGGGAAGATTGGTTTATGAAAAAGGTGTGCAACATTTGATTAGTGCAATGCCTAAAATCTTAAATGGATATCATGATTCAAAATTGGTTATTTGTGGAAAAGGTGGAATGCTAGAGGAATTACAAGCACAAGTAAATCATCTAGGAATTTCTAATAAAGTATATTTTGCTGGATATATGAGTGGAAAAGATGTACAAAAAATGTATAAGGCAGCAGATATAGCTGTATTCCCAAGTACATATGAGCCATTTGGAATTGTAGCATTAGAGGCAATGCTATCAGAAAATCCAATAGTGGTATCAGATATAGGTGGATTAAATGAAATCGTACAACATAGAGAAAATGGAATGAAAGCATATTGTGGAAATCCAAATTCAATAGCAGATTCTATTCTAGAATTATTATATGATCATAAACTATGTGCAGATATAACGAAAAAAGCGAAAAATAAAGTTAGAAACGAGTATAATTGGAGCAAAATTGCTCAAGATACACATTTCACATATCAAAAAGCAATTTGTCAATCAATGGCTGAAAAACAAAAAAGAGAGCTTGAACAAGAAAGAGCTAAGAAAACGAAGAAGACAATTAAAGGTGATAATGAAATCACGAATTTACTTAACTTTAGAAAACGTCATCAAGCCTATGCTTAGGAACATTGGGGACGTGTCAAATCGTTTCAAAATGAAACAAAAGGGACAGACCTTAAAATTAAAAAAGGTCTGTCCTTTTTGGACAAAAAGTGTCCAATTTGACACCTCCCTAAAAAAATTAAAGAAATTTCACAATTTCTACAAATTTAGCAAAAAAATAGTGTATAATATATCTATAATTATAAAAGAAAGAGGAAGAAAATATGGCAGAATTTAAATCAGGATTTGTAACATTAATAGGAAGAACCAATGTAGGAAAATCAACACTTTTAAATTTGTTGGTAGGAGAAAAAGTAGCAGCAATTGCGAATAAAGTTCAAACCACTAGAACAGCAATAAAAGGAATTGTTAATAGACCAAATTCACAAATTATTTTTACAGATACTCCAGGAATTCATAAACCAAAACATAAATTAAATGAAACAATGAATGAAACTTCTTTTGCAAGTATACCAGATGCAGATGTTTTACTATTTTTAATAGAAGCAACAAGCGAGGATATTGGAAAAGGCGATAGATTAATTTTAGAAAAAATAAAAGAAGCAAAACGAAAAACCATATTAATTATTAATAAAATTGATTTAGTCAAAAGAGAAACTTTATTAAAACTAATTGATATGTATAGCAAAGAATATGATTTTGAAGCAGTCATACCAATATCTGCAACAAATGTAAAATATAGAGAACCTATCTTGGAAGAAATTGAAAAGAATTTAAAAGAAGGACCTGCATATTATGATGTAGAGGAATATACAGATCAAACGATGAGACAACTGGCAGAAGAAACCATTAGAGAAAAAGCTTTAAAATTATTACAAGATGAAGTACCACATGGAATTTATGTAGAAGTGGAAAAAATGAAATTAAGAAAAAATAAAAATGGAGAAGAAATATATGATATTGAAGCAACAATTTATTGCTTAAGAGAATCTCATAAAGGAATTATCATAGGAAAAAATGGAGAGATGTTAAAAAAGATAGGAAGAGCTGCAAGAATGGATATGGAAGAAAATTTTGGAGTAAAAATTAATTTGAAAACATGGGTAAAGGTGAAAGAAGACTGGATAGATAATCCGTCTATTGTTAATAAATTTAAATTACAATAAGATGTTGCATAATAAAATAAAAATTGCAAAAGATAATAATGAAAACTAAAAAATGGAGATGATAGCTTATGATAAAAAAGATTGCATGGGAGGCTTTTAAGAACACAGGAGATATTAATACGTATTTGGAATTAAAACAGATAGAAAATATAGAAGAGAAAATAGAAAAAAATGATATTAATAATCCAAACGAGAATATAGAAGAAAAATTTAAAGATAAAGAAAATTTTGAATCGAAAGAAGAATTATAAGAAAAGGTTTTCTTAACCAGAAATAATTTTCTATACAATAAAATTGAATTTAGAGGGAATTAAAATGGCAACAGTAAAGGTGAAAGGAATTATATTATCTGAAAACAATATGGGGGACTATGATAAGATGCTCACGATTTTAACACCTAATTTTGGAAAAATATCTTGTTCTGCTAAAGGAGCTAGAAGACCCAAAAGTGCTCTTTTAGCAGGAACCCAGTTGTTCTGTTTTGGGGAATATTTATTATATCAAGGGACAAGTACATATCATATGAATTCATGTGAAACGATAGAAATGTTTTATAATTTACGAACAGATTTAGATAAATTAAAATATGCAATACATATTAATAAAATCATACAAGATGTGACTGACGAAAATGAAAATTGTTATAATATATTGCAATTATATTTAAATACTTTATATATGTTATCAGAAACAGATAAAGACAAAGATTTAATTGTTAGTATTTTTAAGCTAAGGCTATTATCTATATTAGGATTTATGCCTAGAGTAATGGCTTGTGTAAGTTGTAGAGAAAAAGAACAGTTATCTTATTTTAGTATACGAGATAATGGGTTTAAGTGCGAACCTTGTAGTAAACAAGATAAATCTTCTATATATATGTCAGAAAGCACAAAAAATGCAATCAAATATACCATAACAGCTCCAGCTAAAAAAGTATTTTCATTTGATTTAAAAAATGAAGCTTTAGAGGAATTTAAATTAATTACTAGAATATATTTTAATGAGAAAATGGAAAGAGAATATAAGGTGGAAGAAATTTTTTAAATAGGTTGAAAAAAAGAAAAATAACATATATAATAAACATATAACATAAATAAGAAAACATGAAAGAGAAGGGAGCGATTTTTATGAAAATAAAAATAATAGGAAAGGAACTAAAGATAACAGAAGCAATAAACGATTATGTTGAAAAAAAATTAGACAGAATTGATAAATATTTTGAAGATGCAGAAGCAGATGTTACTTTAAGAACAGAAAAAAATGAACAAATAGCAGAAATATGCGTATTAGCAGGAGGAGAAAAATATAGAGCAGTAACAGAAGATAAAGATATGTATGCATCTATTGATAAAGATATAGATATATTAGAAGGCCAAATCAGAAAAGTAAAAACCAAAAAAGAAAAAATGCTAAGAGAAGGTAGTATTAAAACAATGGATTTATCAGAAGACAAAGTTTCTGATGTAACAAATGAAATTATAAAAACTTCATATTATGAAATTAAACCAATGTTACCAGAAGATGCTATGCTAAAATTACAAGAAAAACCAACACATAATTTCTTAACATTTATTAATGTAGAAACAGGAAAAGTAAATGTTATACATAAATTAAAAGATGGTAAAAATTATGGTTTAGTAGAACCAGAAGCATAGTGGATGAGAGGGTGTTCTAAAATGGAATCCAAAAAACAAAAACATTTTTGATTTTTAAATTCCTATTTTATGACACCCTTATTTAGTAATTTAATCATTTTATAAGAGGTACTAAAAATGAAGCAAAAGAAAAATATAATACTATTTATTATTACAATGATTTTATCTCTAGTCATTTTGTGTTTTTTTGTTACGGGGTATTATTCGATAGACACACTTAGAATACATTCACAAGGGTATATAAACTATGCGACAAAAGATGCATATATAAGAGATGGAAGACTATTTTCTGCTTTGATATTTGTAATTGTAGGCTTGATTAATCCAGAAATGATAGTCATGTATATTATTAATATTATAATAGCAATTGCCATTTTATCAGTATGTGTTGTGCAAATATATCATCTTATTGAAAGATATAAACAATTAGAAAAGCCACAGCATAAAATCATTGCTTTTATGCTTAGTTATACAGTTATTTTTAATTTTCTCATTGTAGATATTTTGAAATTTATAGATAGTTTTATCATTGCAACTAGTATATTATTATTTATTATCGCAATCAAAAAAATAATTATAGAAAAAAAGAATAAAATGGGATTTTTACTAACCATATTAGGTGTTATATGTTACCAAGGAACGATACCTGTATATGTAGCAACAGCCATATTGATAACTTTATTAGAAAATAAAAACATTAACAAAGAATATTTTAAAAGAATTTTACCATGTGCAATTTCTATTATAATAGCAAGTTTATTAAGTGTTGCTATTGTAAATTTTGTACCAATGATAACAAACATGGAAATGACAAATCGAGTGACAGAAATTGAAGTGGGTGAATACCTACAAGAAAATTTAATGAGTATGAACAGGATTATTTTTTATTCATTTTATATGTTTCCACCATATGTATGGATAGGAATATCACTTTTGATTATATGTATATCTACGATTGTTGGAATAAGAAAAAAGAAAATCCAATTTGCTATCAATGTATTGTTTTTGTTTATGTCATTTGTGGGGGCATTATTCATTATGTTTCCAATTCAACTCCTTTGGGGAGCTGCTAGAGTAAGTTTGGTGCTAGGACAAGTTATTAGTGCAATGCTGACATATATATATTGTACAAATTTTGAAAAAGAGAAAATGAATTGGTTTGAAAAAATAATTGTTTGTATAACAACAATATATTTTGTGATAACAATCATTTCTATTGTGAATAGTACATATGAATACAAGCTAGGAAATCAAATTGATAAAGCTTTCTCTGAAAAAATTGAAAATAAAATTGTAGAGTTAGAAAAACAAGGAATTGAAATACATAAAATAGGAATCAGATATGCTTTCAATGATCAAAAAAATGTAGAATATGGTAGATTGGTTTTTGAACAATCCACTTATTTGAAAGGTTTGTATTCTGTGATTTTACATGAATATTATACAGGAAGAAAGTTGACAAGTGTTCAAGACTTTACAGATGAATTAGAAAATACATATTTTGAAAATCCAAGTGAGCAAGAACTTCAATTTAAGAATATTGGAGATGTGTTGTATATTTTGGTTGATTTATAAGAAAATCTTAAATAGAGTTAAGATAAGAGCTAGATTTTTCTATATAATAAAAAAGTATGCATTAATGAAATAAAAGGCAGGAAATCAAATCCTGCCTTTATGTATTTAAAAATAAATATATAAAAACAAAATTTAACTTTCTGCCCTTAAGCTAATATACTATTCGTATATTAAAGGTGTAAAACAACTATTTCATTTGTTGTTCAGCTTGTTGAATCATTTTTCTAACCATGTTACCACCTATTTTACCAGCATCTTTAGCTGATATATCACCATTATATCCGTCTTTTAAATTAACACCAACTTCGCTAGCTACTTCATATTTAAATTTATCTAAAGCGCTCATTGCTTCTGGAACTAATTTTTTATTACTGTTATTTGCCATTGTTTATTCACCTCCAGTATATATACTTATTAGAAAAAACGATTGCTTTTTCTAATACTAGGATTTACAATATTACAAAAAATAAACAGGAAATTTTTTCAAATAAAAAAATAAATATTGACATCGAATTTTAAATAAATATATAATAAAAAGTAAACAAAGGAGGAATATATGTATAAGTTAATTGCAGTAGATTTAGATGGAACTATGCTAAATCATTATGGTGAAATTAGTGAAAAAACAAAAGAAATTGTACAAAAATGTATAGAAAAAGGAGTACAAATCGTATTAGCTTCTGGAAGACCAACAGATTCTATAAAAACAATAACAGAAGAATTGGGAATAAAAGGATATTTTATCGCTGGAAATGGAGCTTTAGTATATGATATTCAAAAAAATGAAATCATATACGAAAATTATATAAAAAAAGAAAAAGTATTAGAAATCATCAAAATATGTGAAGAAAATAGTATAGCATATAATGTATATACAGATAAAATGATTTTAACAACAAATTTAAAATTTAATGTATTATATTATTACAAAGAGAATTTAAAAAAGGAAGAAAGTAAAAGAACCAATATTAGTATTGTCGAAAATATGTATGAATATGTAAAAAATATAGAGAAAGAAAAAATTCTAAAAATAACGATTTGTGATGAAAATGATAGCATATTCCATTCCATTATCAAAAAAGTAAGAGAAATTAATGGGATAGATGTATTAGACATTTCTCATATGTCTAAAAAGATGATTCAACAGGGAACAGAAGAAGTACCAGTAGAATATTTCTATACAGAAATTTCAGCAAGTGATGTAAATAAATGGAATGCAATCAAATTTTTAATGGAAAAACTAGAAATAAAAGAGGAAGAAATCATTGCTATTGGAGATAATATAAATGATAAAAAAATGATAGAAAATGCAGGTTTAGGAGTAGCGATGAAAGGTAGTACACCAGAAATTATAGAGGTGGCAAAAGAAATAACAGATACCAATGATAATGATGGTGTAGCAAAGATTCTAGAAAGATATGTGCTGTAATATTACAAAAATATTACAGCTGTATTAATTTTTTATGACACGAAGTGATTTCATTGATTTTAAAACATAGATGCGTTAAAATAAAATAGATAGAAATTTGTAAAAAAATAAATAAAAATAAATATAAAGGGAGGAATTTGTAATGGCAACAAATCCAATGCAAAGAAAAGCAAGAAATTCATTTTTATTAGGAATGTTATTAATGTTAATTATCACAGGGGCAATTATTGCATTTCTAATATTGCAATTAACTAATATGAAAAAGGAAGAACAAGAACTAGAGGCATCTTATGTTACAGTATATACATTAAATAAAGATGTAGACTCAGGAGATGAAGTTACAGAAGCAGATTTTACAATCACACAAGTAACAAATGCAACAGCACCAACAGATTATCTTACACCATCAGATTTAGGAACAAATATGGTAGCTAAAATTGCTATGACAAGAGGAACAGTTTTATCAAAAGAAATGATATATATTGACGAAACTGTAACAGGAAATGACGTAAGAAAACAAGAATATAATATGTTTATATTACCATCTGATTTAGTAACAGGTGACTATGTAGATATTCGTTTACAAATGCCTAGTGGAACAGATTATATTGTTGTATCTAAAAAAAGAGTGGAAATACCAAATATTTCTGGAGTAGATTCAACAGATACGATATCTATAGAATTAAGTGAAGATGAAATTAATATGTTAAGTAATGCAATTGTTGATGCATTTAAAACTAATGGAGCTAAATTATATGTAAATAAATATACAGAACCAGGAATACAAGAAGCTTCAACACCAACATATCCAGTAAGTTATGATGTACTACAATTAATCAATGGAAATCCAAATATTGTAGAAGAAGCAAGAAATGCTTTATGGAACAGATATAATGCAACAGATTCATCAGGAGTACAAACACAAGCTGAACAAAGAACGAATGTTATTGACGCAACAATTAATGAAGACCCAGATCAATCACAAACGAATTTTGAATCAAATATGGAAGAAAGTATTAATAATTCTATAACAACAAGACAAGAATACTTAGAAGGATTATCAGCAGCGGCAGCAGCAACAACAACCACAACCACAACAAATTAAAAGAAAGGAAATCAATATGAAAAAAGTAGGATTTATAGGAACGTATGACAAAACAGATTTAATACTAAATATTGCTAAGATTTTGACAACAATGAAGAAAAAAGTAATTGTAGTAGATTCAACATTAACTCAAAAAGCAAAATATGTTGTACCAGTTATAAATCCTACAATTACATATATAACAAACTTTGAAGATATAGATGTAGCCGTAGGATTTAAGGATGAAGCAGGTATAAAAAGTTATTTAGGAGTTTCTGAAAAAGAACCTTTACCTTATGATATTATGTTATTTGATGTGGATGATTCAGAAGCAATCGAAAGATTTGGCTTAGCTAGTACAGAGGTTAAGAATTATTTTGTTACAGCATTTGATTTATATTCATTAAAAAGAGGATTAGAAGTGCTAAGTAATTTAAAAGCACCAATTGCATTAACAAAGATATTATTTGCAAAAGAAATTTTGAAAGAAGAAGATGATTATTTAAATTTCTTATCTTTAGGATATAAAGTGATGTGGAATGAATATAGAATTTATTTTCCAATTGAAAATGGAGATTGGTCAGTATTAGCAGAAAATCAAAGAGTAGCAAAGATAAAATTTAAAAAATTAAGTACACAATACAAAGATAGTTTGATTTATATTGTTAGTGAAATTTTAAATGATACAAGTGAAAATCAAATAAGAAGGGCTGTTAAAATTATAGAAAGAGGAGTATAAAACATGTCAATTGTAACATTTTATAATAGTAGCATAGAGCAAACGGGAAAAACTATGTCAATTGCTGCAATTGCTACATATATGGCAATAGAACATAATTATAGAATACTAGTTGTTTCAACAACAAATCGTGAAGATGCATTAAAAAGTTGCTTCTGGGAAGAAAAAAAGAAAAAGAGAAATCTTGGGATTTTTGGACCCAATGCAGCTCTGGAAGTGGAAAATGGCGTAGAAGGATTAGCGAGAGTTATCAGAAGTAATAAAATATCACCAGATATCATTACCAATTATACAAAGGTTGTATTTAAAGATAGATTTGAAATATTACTTGGATGTGAAATTCCACCAAGTGATGGAACTGTTATTGAAACAATGTATCCTAGCATTATAAAAGCAGCTAATCAATATTATGATTTAGTGTTTGTTGACTTAGATGAAAATGTAGATGAAGAAACAAGAAAAACAATTATACATGATTCAGATATTATTGTGATTAATATGTCACAAAGATTGAAAAGTATTAATAAATTTAAAGAATTAAAGGAAAAGAATCAATTATTAGCTTCTAAAAAAGCGTTAATATTAATAGGAAGATATGATAAATATTCTAAATATAATTCTAAAAATATATCAAGATATTTAGGAGAAAAAAATCAAGTATTAACAATACCATATAATACACTATTTTTTGAAGCGACAGAAGAAGCAGGTGTACCAGATTTATTTTTAAGATTTAGAAAAAACTTAGATCCAGAAGATAGAAATGCATTTTTTATAGAGGAAATCAAAAGAGCTTCTGAAAATATAGTATACCGATTACAAGATTTGCAAATGAAGATATAAAAGAAAGGAGACCTTATAATGACAATAACAAATATTGTACTAATTTTAGTGGTTTTAGGAATTGCCATATTTGCAATCTACTATACATTAAAGAAGAAAAAGACTGAAGAAGTAGAAAACACACTTAATATAGATGATAAAACTTATACATTAGATGTAATGAAAGCTTTTATCAAGAGAAGATTAGATGAAATAACAAAGGTCAATTTGTATGATATAGGTCTTTCAGAAGAAGAGTTAAAAAGAAGAAAAAATAAAAAATATGAATTAAAAAAGGCTTTAAAAGGTTGTACATATGGTGATGT